>NZ_MOMD01000007.1:0-70732 GCF_001983015.1 Frankia sp. CcI156 | reverse complement strand
CCCTTCTTGTCCTTACCGTCCCAGTCCTTCTTGTCCTTGTCGTCCCGGCCCTTCTTGTCCTTGGCCTCCCAGACCTTCTTGTCCCAGCTCTCCTTCTCCCAGCGAATCTTGGTCYAGTGCTCCTTGACGACGTGCTTGGTGACGTGCTTGTCCTTCGGGCCGTCGTGACCATCGAAGGCCAACGCGCTCGTGGCCGCGGGCCCCGCGGCGACGACCAGAGCCGCCGTCGTGGACAGAGCGACAACTGCGGCTTTTCTCCTTGCGGAACTTCCCATGATTCCCCCATGGCTAATAGAAAATGACCAAATACTGCCGGCGGTGGAGGCCATTTCGGCCAGCGAGAACCGAAATTGGATCACCGGCCGAGCTCGAGCGATCCGCACTCAGGCTGATTTCCGCGGAGAAACGCGCTTCCACGTAAGTGACACAGCCCGCCCCGGGATCCTGGGATCTTCCCCTCCCGGCACCTCCGACTACGGAGAGTAGCGTCGCCGTTGCCAATAGGTGGGAGGCGCGCATGATCGACTCGGGTGAGTCCATCCGGGTGGCTCCAGCGGAGTCCTYGACGGCGACACCACCTGACGGATCATCTGACAGCCCCACGATGGGGCGCCGATCGGGAGGCATCGGCATCAGCCGGCCCGTTCGTGGCGGGGTTACTGTTCGCTGGCTGTTCCGATCGGCATCGAAAAACTGGTAGAAATTGCACCCGCCGACTCGCCGATCATGATCGACCGGTAATTGACCGATATTCCTGGCGGCGGCGCGACAACCTCCCTAGGCTGCCTTCATGACGGGTTACCATCTGGCCCAGGTGAACATCGCCCGACTGCTCGCGCCGCCCGGCTCCTCCGCGCTGACCGACTTCGTCGCCGGTCTCACCCCCACCAACACGCTCGGCGACCGGCAGTCTGGTGTCGTCTGGCGCCCGCGGCCCGAGGATGGCGACACCGCCGTGCGCACGTTCGTGTGGGAGGGCGACGGCGACCATGCGATCATCGTGAACCTGACCGTGTGGGAGTCGGTGGAGGCACTGGCCAACTTCGTCTTCCATAGCGGCCACGGGGCGTTCCTACACCGTCGGCGCGAGTGGTTTCATCCCATCCAGCGGACGACCAACGCCCTGTGGTGGGTACCCGCCGGGCATCGGCCGGGGACGGACGAGGCCGAGGACCGGGTYCGTCACCTGCGGGCCCACGGCCCGACCGCCACCGCCTTCACGTTCCGGCTGACGTTTCCACCGCCGGACCGGCGGATCTCCCTGGTCCCGGGAAACGGCCCGGAGAACACCGCCGAGCAGCCGGGCCGAGCGGCACCGAGAAACGCGGCAGCCGGAGGCTGATCCGGCGCGACAGGCTCCCGTGCCGAGGACGTGAAAAAAATATGTCGGGAAGATATACGGAAAACACGCATGAAACCCTTTTCAGGGGACGGCCGGGTCGGTGTGGTCGATCCAGTCGGACAGAATGGCACCGAAGACGGCCGGATCCTCCGCACGGTTCCAGAACGCGGTGGCGGCCTGGACCGCGGTGGCCCCGGCCAGCAGGTAGTCGGCGACGTCACGACCGCCGGTCACACCCCCAACCCCGATGATGTCCACACTCTCCGGGAGCAGGCGGCGTAGCTGGCGCACCTGACCGAGCCCGACGGGCTTGAGCGCCGGCCCGCTCATACCGGCGAGCTCGACGTCGACGACTGGTCGGTGCGCATCGTCAACGGCGAAGGCGTTGGGGAAGGTGTTCACCGCCGTGACAAACCGCGGGCCACYGGGACGCGCGGCAACCTCATCGATCACCGTTGCGAGCTCCACCAGGGCCGACGGATCGGAGAACGGCGAGATCTTGACTCCGTAGGGGACGCGTCGGGCCGGATCGGCACCAGCCTGCGCCACCAGCGTGTCGCCCACCGCCGTGCAGATCGTCGCGGTGTGCCCGGGATCGAAGCAGGCGATGCGTTTCTGCGTTCCGCCGTCCCAGATGTTCGGGCAGGCCAGGTTCAGTTCGATCAGGTCGACCCCGGTCCGCGCCACGACCGCGGAGATCTCGCGGTACTCGTCAACACCGAACCCGGCGACGCTGACGGTCAACGGCTTGCCCGCCCGGTGAGCGCGCCGCACCATACCGGGCAGATGCGCGGCATAGTAGTCCAGCCCGCGGTTGGGAAGCCCGAGCGCGTTCAACGAGTAGACCCGGCCGGGCCAGTAGACGTTGCCGGAGTTACCTGACCGCGGTTCCCGGGTAATCGAACCAACGACGATCATCGAGACCGCCGACCGGGCGAACGTCTCGACATCCTCGGCGGTCTTGCAGGTGCCAGCCGCGTTCATGATCGGATGTTCCAGGGAGACACCGCACAGACCGCTCATGACCCTACCCTAGGGTTTTCGCCTGGATCAGGTTCGTGACCGGCAATCGATGATCCGGGTCGCTACCCTCATGCCACGGCGGAGGTTTTTCCGTGGCGCGCCCGCAAACGGTCGATGGCCTTCTGGTAGACCTTCTCCCGCAGGGCGGCGATACGCAGCGGCTCGAGCTCGGCGGTGCCGACCCGACCGCGGGCACCCACCGTCTCCGCGAGCTCCGGGTCGGTGAGGAAAGGTTCCAGGGCGTCGGCGAGTGCGGGGGCGTCCTCCGGCGGAACGACCGTGCCGCCCTTCCATTTCGCCACCCAGGTGGCCACCCCGGTCGTCGCGGTCGCGACGACCGGGCGTCCCGAGGCCATTCCTTCGAGACCCGCGATGGAGAAGCTCTCGAACCGGCTCGGCACGACGACCACCCGTGCCTCCTCATAGGCCTTGACCAGCTCGGGACGGGTCAGGTGGCCGGCGAAACGGCAGGTGACGCCGAGTTTGACCGCCTGCTGCTCCAGCCAGGTCCCGGTCGCCACGCCCTCGATCGTGCCCGAGGACTGACCGGCGAAGACCACCGTTACCTCGACACCCCGTTTCTTCAGCAGCGCGGCCGCCTCGATCAGGACGTCCAGCCCCTTGCGCCATTCGAGCCGTCCGACGACGAGCAACGTCGGGTCGGTGTGCCGGGGCGAAGCCACCTCCATGTACGGGGACCGGTCGAACGGGTAAGGAATGACGTCCGCGTCGGTGTCCTTATCCAGCCAGCCGAAACCGCGCAGCGTGGTGACGATCAGCTCGGAGGGAGCGGTGCGCGCGTCGGCGCGCAGCGCGGAGAACCGGTCGATCCGGTCGGCCACCGCGCCCCTGCCGTGCAGCCGGCCGTCCCGCAGACGCACGTCCATCATCGTCGGGGTGTGCAGGTGGATCACGAGGGGAATATCGCGGCGCAGGGCGGTACGCAGGCCCCGGGTCTCGCCGTCCTGAGTCTCGATCACGTCGGGACGCAGACCGAGACGACGCAGCCAAAAAGCATAGGAGACCGCGAGAACGAACCGCAGGGAGAGCGAATCGCGAGGATGGTTCTCCCCCTGAAACGACCGGCCGAGCGGACCGAGAAACCTGGTGACGGGCAACCGCAGGAGYGGCCGCCGGTGCACCATCACTCCGTCATGATCTTCGTCCGTGCGGTAGCGCCCCTGGGCGCAAAGGATATGAACCCGATGACCGAGCGCGACCAGGGCGTGAGCGATGTCGTGTGTGTAGACTCCCGCCCCGTCCCAGATGATCGGCGGATACTGCTCGCACAAGAAGACGATCTCCATACCCAATCCCCCACCGCGAGCGAACTTCGGTCGGCTCACCTTATCGCTACGATAACCGGTCGCTGCGGGGGGTTTTGGATTTGCGGCCACTCGCGCCACGTCGACCCACATATAGGGGCATAGCGGTCCCCCTCACGGCCCGGCTCGCGAGGGAGATCGCCGGGATACCTGCTCCGGGGCGTGGGCTACGGGGAGGACTGACCGCTCAGCCGCGCAGCGGCATGGACCGACCGGTCCTGGAACCGTGCGCCGGGGGAACCCCGGTGCCATACAGCCGCGGACCCGACAACCCTCCCGACAACCCTCCCGAACCCGARCCCGGACCAGTGGCCGGCCCTGGCCCGGCACCCGTCGGCCGGGTGACCTTCGGTTCGATCCGGCGCAGCATGACGGCAGTGAGGATCAGTGCCACGACACCGATCAGCACGCAGATCACGATGTCGAGGACCCAGATCGTCACGCTGTGCTTCCACAGCCCGTCGGTCGGGTCGGTCCGCAGGGTCTCGTTACCGAACTTGCTGACGTCGTTGAGATCGTCCGTGGACGCCAGGGCCGCGAACCCCCAGCGAGCCGGGACGAGCAGGCTGATCTGCGCCAGCACGGGACGCCCGACCAGCGAGGTCAGTCCCCCGGAGAACACCAGCTGACCCATCGTGACCAGGACCAGGATCGGCATGGTCTTGTCCGCGTTGTCGATCAGCGTCGAGACCAGCAGACCGATCATCATCGAGGCGAGCGCCGCGACCCCCACCGCGATCAGACACTCCAGCACCGGCGAGCCGAGCACGACCGCCCTCGGCGGGGTCCGGCCCACCAGCCCGATCAGGGTGAAGACAAGACACTGGGCGGTGGTGATCCCGGTCAGCAGAATGATCTTCGATCCAAGGTAGGCGGTGCGGGACAGCCCGATCGTGCGTTCCCGCCGGTAGATCGGCCGCTCCTTGACGATCTCCCGGACCGAGTTGGCCATGCCCATGAAACAGGCACACAGCACCAGAACGAGGAGGACCTTCGTCGCGTCGGTGTTCGGTGCCTGGGGTAACGCACGCAGCCCGTCCGGGGCGCGGATCACCTGCGGGACGACGCCGAGCAGGAACGGGAAGGYGATGATCAGCCGTAAGTACGACCGGTCGGCGAGCACGACCCGCCAGTACCGTCGAGTCAGCGTCGCGAGCTGGGCCCGGACCGGCTGCTGGCGCACGCTGGGCAGCTCCGGCGGTGCCTTGCGCACCGCGGGCGCCACGATCGCGGAGGGTACGAAGAACTCCGAGTCCCGGAACCGCTCCGCCATCTCCTCGCCCGGAGTGGCCTCGAGCTCGCGGAACACCGCCGCGAACTCGCGGAAGTCCTCCTTGCCGAAGAAGCGCAGCGCCCCATCCGCCGGCCCGAAGTAGGCCACGTGCCCGCCGGGCGCGAGCACGAGGATGAAGTCGCACAGGTCCAGGAACAGCACACTGTGGGTGACGACGATGACGGTCCGGCCGGTCTCGTCGCCGGAGCCGGCGCCGCCGCCCTTCGCCAGGCCCCGCAGGGTTTCCATCACGGACTGGTCATTGGCCGGATCCAGACCGGAGGTCGGCTCGTYCAGGAACAGCAAAGAGGGCCGGGTGAGCAGCTCCAGCGCGACGCTGGTGCGCTTCTTCTGGCCGCCGGAGAGCCGGGAGACCGGTGTGTCGGCGTGCGCGGTCAGTCCAAGCTGGCCGATGACCTCCTCCACCCGGGCCCGCCGCTCCTTGGCGGTGGTGTCGGCGGGGAAACGCAGTTCCGAGCCGTATACCAGAGCCTCACGCACGGTAAGCTGGTCATGCAGCGGGTCGGCCTGCGGCACGTACCCGATCCGGCGTCGCAACTCGTCGTACTCGGCGTAGAGGTCACGTCCCGCGTAGATCACCGATCCCTGGTCCGCCGGTCGGAAGCCGGTGAGAGCGTTGAGCAGCGTGGACTTGCCGGCCCCGCTCGGTCCAACGACACCGAGCAGGGAACGGCCTGGCAGCCGGAAGGTCATGTCGTGCATGAGCTGCTTGGTGCCGGCCCACACCGACAGCGCCTGCGCCTCGAAGGCCACGTCACCGGAGTCGACGTATTCGACGAGCGAGTTTCCCTCGAGCTGGAACAGATGATGGCCGATGGCGATGATGTCGCGTTGTATCACCCGTGCCCGGGTGACCCGATGGCCGTTGACGAAGGTGCCGTTGGCGGAGGCGAGGTCGATGAGCTCGACGCCGGCCACCGAGATATGCAGCTCGGCGTGATGGCGGGAGGCAAGCAGGTCGCCCACGTTGATGTCGTTGTCGCGGGAGCGGCCCATCCGCACCCGTCCGATCGTCAGCGGATACACGCGCCGCCGGTCGTGCACCATCGTCGCCTGCCCCACGGCCGGGTCGGGCCCGCCCGACTGCGCGGGCGCCGACGGGACGGGCGCCGACGCAGCGCCCGGCGCCGGTTCGGACCACCATTCCATGCCCGGCACCGCCGCGCCCGGCGGCGATGGCAGCGACGGCGACGGCCAAGACGAGGGCGACGGGCCGGCAAGGGGGATGGGCGCCCCGCCCGGGCTGTGGGTCGGCGCGGTCGGCGGGATCATCGGCGGGGCCGGACGCGGAACGAGCACCACCTCGGGTCCGTCCACCGCGCCGAGCCGGAGCCGAAGCTCCCCGGAGACGGCGAGACCGCCCACACGGCAGCCATCCCGCCACAGACCGTTGGCGCTGATGTCCTCGATCCGCCATCCGCCGACGTCGGGATGCAGCACCAGATGCCGGCGCGACACCCGGCCATCGTTGATCACAATGTCGGCCGCACGGGCCCGCCCCACCACGACCGGCTTGTCTCCGGTKAGCGTCACCTCCCCCGCGGGGGTGGTGACATGAAGCGGGGTCGGAACCACCAGCACTCTCCCTCGCTCCTTCGATCGCCAGACGCACCATAGTGTGCCTGTACAGAGGGAATTTTCCTGCCCCTTCCGCAACATGTCCGAAAGCTGACGGCCATGAGACGGGCCACGACGGGTTGGAGCGTGCTGGACCCGGACACCGACCGGTCCGGGGAACGAGGAAATGTGGTGGGCGGGTGGTGGAAATCGAATCAGTTCCAGCGGGCCGCACGGGTGCCGCCGTCGGGCAGGCGGGCGGAACCGACGGCCTGACCGCGGTTGTTGACCGCCGTCGCCAGGCTGCCGCGGCCGCCCAGCGTCCCAAGATCGATGATCCTCCGACCCCGCCAGACGACCGCGTGCATCGTCCGATCGGCGGCCTGGGCCCAGCCGACGACGTCCCCGCGATGGGGGCGAAAGCCTGCCACCTGGCCRGCGTTGCTGATCCGCGCCGGCCCGGAAGCGATCGAGCCGCCGGACCACGGCGCTTAGTGAGACGTCGGTGCCAGATACCGAAGAAAAACCACATCGTCGAGTTGTCGGACCTCGGCAAGGCGAAGGGGCGAGTGGACGTCGTTGGGAAAGACCCCCGGTCCCACGAAGGTCGGCGCATCGCGCTCGCCGACGAAGAACGGGGCGACGGTGAGATGCAGCTCGTCGACCAGGCCGGCGGTGAGGAAGGCCGTATGCAGCGAGGTACCACCCTCCACCAGCAGCCGACGGACGCCACGCCGGGCGAGATCGGTCAGGATGGCGGCGACCTCGACCCGGGGCCGACCGGGGAGTTCGACCAGGATGACGCGCGYGGCGCGGGTAGSGGGCGCGGTGCGGATCGCAGCCGGCGCCGATTGCGGCGTCGACGGCTCGGGAGACGAGGTCGGCTCGGGAGACGAGGTCGGCTCGGGAGACGAGGTCGGCTCGKGAGACGAGGTCGGCTCGGCGATCGCCAACGATGATCCAGCCCAACGGTAGATGATCGTCTCGACCGGGTCGGCGGTGAACAGCCGAGCGCTCGGATCGAGGTCTCCCCCGCCGGACAGCACGACCTTGATCGGCGTGGGCGGGCGTCCGGCCGCCTCTCGCGCCACCCGACGGTGCTGCGCGCGCACGGCGAGACGGGGATTGTCCCGCCGGACAGTGGCCGCGCCGACGAGGATCGCGTCACAGCCGGCACGCACCTCGTCCACCCGGTCGAGATCGGCGGCACTGGAGAGGATCATCCGCTCAGCCGAGCTGTCGTCGATGTGCCCATCCAACGACATCGCGCAGCTGCAGATGACGTACGGCCGGCCAGCAACAGCGCCTTGGCCCACAGTGTCATTGTCGACGATGACACTGTCGACAGTGTCATCGTCGACACGCCGGCTCATTCCCATGACGACCATCATCCCAGACCCGACATGCCCGGCAGACCTGTCGGACCGTGGGACTACCGTCAACAGATGTGMGGATCGCAACGTGGAACATCAACTCTGCGAAGGCTCGGCAGGCCCGCCTGATCGAATGGCTCGACCGGGCCGAGCCGGATGTGGTGTGCCTGCAGGAGACGAAGCTGGCGGACGACGCCTTCCTGGAGCTGTTCGACGAGGATCTGTTTCGCCGGGGCTACCGGGTCGCCCATCACGGCGACGGCCGGTGGAACGGCGTGGCGATTCTGTCGCGGGATACCCTCGACGACGTCGCGCGGGGTCTTCCGGGCGATCCGGGCTTTCCCGGTCCCGAGCCTCGCGCCATCGCCGCGACCTGYGGMGGCATCCGGATCTGGTCGCTGTACGTGCCCAACGGCCGKACCATCGACGACCCTCATTACGCCTACAAGCTGGCCTGGCTCGCCGCGCTGCGCGAGGTGGTGGCCGAGGCCACGACCCAGGGCGCGGTGATGACGTTGGGTGATTTCAACATCGCGCCAACGGACGTTGACGTCTGGGACATCACCCAGTTCGAGGGCGCCACCCACGTCACCCCGGCGGAACGCGCGGCACTCGCGGAACTCGTCGACGCCGGGCTCATCGATGTGCTGCGGGCCCGCTGGCCCGACGACGTCGTCTACACCTACTGGGACTACCGCCAGCTGTGTTTCCCGAAGAACCTCGGGATGCGCATCGACCTGGCTCTGGCGACCGCCGACGTGGCGGGCCGCGTGYGCGCGGTCTGGGTGGACCGGGCGGCCCGCAAAGGTGTCGGGACGAGCGACCACGCTCCCGTCATCGTCGATCTGGACACCGCGCCGGACGGCGACATCGGGCCGATGGTGCCGCCTCCGTCGCGTGGCAGCTCGGCCGGACAGTCCGCCCCGGGACGGACCTCCTCCACCGGCACCGGACCGCGCCGCCGCTGAGCCGGGCGGTCCCGGCAGGATCGACCGGTCCAGCGGGGTAGGCCGCCCGGCGCGAGGGAACCGCTGCCCGGCGTGCGGACGTCGGCGTCCGCACGCCGGGTGCGGTCCTCAGGCGGTGGAACCGGCTGCGGCCGGCGTGGCCGGCTCGGCGGACCGCGGCGTCGCGGACTCCGCTGATTCCGCCGGCAGCCCCGGGGAGCCCCCCTCGACGACCTCGGCCGGCCGGGCGTCGCCGACGACTGGGGTGATCTCGATCCGGGTCGCCTTGGGCTCCGCCGCCGCGCCGACGAGACGGACCGTCAGGATGCCCCGGTCGTAAGTGGCCGAGATCCGCTGCGCCTCCACGCCCTCGGGAAGCCTGAACTCCCGGCGGAAGGAACCGTGCCAGCGCTCGCGGTGTACGCGACCGGCGTGCTCACTCTCGCTGCCGGCCGCACGCTTCCCGCGGACGACCAGGCGGCCCCGGTCGATCTCGACCGCGACGTCCCGCTCGACATCGACCCCGGGCAGCTCGAGGTTGATCAGTACATCCGCTCCCTCAGTAACCACATCAGCCGACGGGACGGCGAACTCGGTGACCGACGACCGTCCGGTAAGCACCGGACGCCRCGGGCCCCAGACACGCCGAACGATCTCGTCGAACTCCCGGTCCATACGCCCCAGCGAGGCAAACRGGTCCCACAGGTAGGTGCTCACGATGCTCCCCCTCCAAAAGATTGATCTTTCTAGGGCCGATCTCTGTACATCGATGCCGATCGGGACACTCCCGCGCCTCAGGCGCTCCCTGGGTGGATCACCTTCGGTTCGATTGCCTCCCGCTCTCACAGTTCATGAGTCTAAGGCGCTCAACCTTACTGTTGCAAGCGGGGGTAAGGAATTTGTTGGATGTGAGGCAGAACACCGAAACGGCGAACGGTCGCAGCGGCCGACCCCGGGCGGCCGGGCGGCGGGGCCCCGGCTCCGGCCCGCCGCGGGCTCCGGGCCGCCGTGACGCCGCGGGCGCCGGGCCGCCGCGGGCTCCGGGCCGCCGTGACGCCGTGACACCGCGGAATGGCGGCACCGGATCCGGGCACCATCAGCCGAACCGCCGACCCGGGATCAAATTAGTCCGGGATCACGGCAAATCGTTTGCGCCGTACATACCCGAAGCCCGATTACCACCGACAAACTACCCCTTKAGTGAGGGTTACCGGGAGTGACCACAAGATAGCCACAGCACCGTGGTATAAAGTCGCACGCGCCATACCGGACTGCGTGTTGGGGAGGCTGTTCGTGTACCACGAGCGAACGGTTGCAGCACCGTACGAGGCAGCACCGTACGAGATTGTTGGACGGAGTTACCACAAACGGCCCGTCCCAACGCGCAGCCACCCGGCACCGGCCCCGGCCCCGGCGCATCCGTGACCATACGGGATTCGAGGTCCGCCCCCCGATCAGGGGTAACCAGCCGCATCCGGTTGACGAGATGAGGACCGGCGAGGATACAAGATCATCGTCATCCGCTGTGAGCCGATGACGCCGAGAGAGGACAGGACGAGGGAGTGGCTTTGAACGAAAGCGGTYGGCGCGCGTCCCTTGCGGTCGCGACGCCTGAAGGTGGCGCGTTCTTCCCGGCGTTGCACTTCGACGACCTGCCGGCCTCGGTGGTCAGCCGGTTCCGGGAGGTCGCCACGCACCTGCCCGATACACCCGCGCTGGTCTCGCCCGGCGTCGTCATGACCTTCGCCGAGGCTGATCGCCGGACCGATGACATCGCGATGGCGGTCCTCGGCCGCCTCGACGCGAACGAGGACGGTCCGGTCGCGACCCTGCTGCCGCACAGCGTGGCCGGCCTGCTGGGCGTACTGGGCGTACTGAAAACCGGACGCCCGGTCGTCCCGCTGGATCCGATGGTGCCCGCCGAGCGGATGGCGCAGATCGTTCGGCAGGCCGGCTGCGTGGCCCTGCTGACCGACCTGGGCGACAGTTCCGTGGCCCGCTCGACGGTGGGCCWGCGGCCGGTGGGGACCAACGGTTCGAACGCMACGGCCGAATCCAGCGTGAATCCGGACGCCCTGCTCGCCGCRCTGGCCGGGGGCGGCCCCCGCCACGTCCTGGACCTCGCCGCGGCGGCCGCGGACGGCGCCCGGTGGATCGCGGCAAACGGCGCGGACGCGGTCTGGTGGCCGCAGCCGCTGGTCGACGATCCGGCCTGCATCGTGTTCACCTCCGGTTCGACCGGCGCGCCCAAGGGCGTGGTGTGGACAAACGGCACGTTCCTGTGCGACGCCTACGCCGGCGCCGAACGTCTCGGTTTCGCGCCGGGCGACCGGCTGGCCCTCGTGCTGCCGTACTCGTTCGCCGCCGGCATCACCGTGGTGGTGTTCGGTCTACTCAACGGGGCCGGGGTGTATGCCTATGATCCACGGGCGGCGGGCCTGAGCGGCCTCGCCGACTGGATCTCCTCGCAGCACCTGACCGCGCTGCAGACCACTCCGTCTCTGCTGCGCTCCCTCGTCGGCTCGCTCGAACCGGACCAGGTCCTCGCCGACCTGCGGATCGTGACCACGTGCGGGGAGGCCGTCTACGGACGCGACATCACGGCGCTGCGGCCGCACGTGCCACCGGCGTGTACCTACGTGAACTGGTCCGGTGCCTCCGAGATCGCATCCCTCGGCTTCTTCGAGGTCCCGCCGGGCACGCAGCCGCCCGCGGGCACGGTACCCGCCGGCCTGCCGGCGACCGGCAAGGAGGTGGTACTGCGTCGCGAGGACGGCACGCCCGCCGATCCCGGCGAGGTAGGCGACGTGGAGGTCACCTCGGCCTACCTGTCGGCCGGGTACTGGGGGAACGCGGAGATGACGACGTCCCGCTTCACCCCGCTCACCGATGGCCGGACCACCTGCCGGACCGGCGACGTCGGCCGGTTCGAACCCAACGGCACGCTGATCCTGCTCGGCCGCCGGGACGCGGCGGTGAAGATCCGCGGCTATCTCGTCGAACCGAGCGAGGTGGAGGCGGCGCTGCTGAGCTCCGCGGAGATCGCCGAGGCGGTCGTCACCGCCGTCGCGCATCCTTCGGCGCGGAACCGGCTGGTCGCCTATGTCGTGCCGGCGGTACACGGCAACACCCTGTCCCCGGTCCGAATCCGGCGGAGGCTACGCGAGAAGCTGCCGGTCTGGATGGTCCCGACGACGATCATCCCCCTGGCGGAACTGCCCCGCAACGAACGCGGCAAGGTGGACCGGGGCGCGCTGCCGCCCCCGCCGGAGGCCCCGGCCGTCTCCGCCCGGCCGAGAACGCAGTGGGAGATCGTCGTCGCCGACATCTGGACGCGGGTCCTCGATCTCGAGGAGGTCGGCATCGGGGACGACTTCATGGAGCTCGGCGGCGACTCCCTGGCCGCGAACGAGCTGCTCACCCTGGTCGCGGAGAAGCTCGGGATCACCATGCCGTCATCGGCGCTGGTCGACGCGCCGACGCTGGGCGAGTTCGCCCGCGCGCTGTCACTCGCGCAGCAGTCGGGTCCGCGACACCCCACCGTCGTCCCCCTGCGCACCACCGGCTCGCGGCCGCCGCTGTTCTGCTTCGCCGGGGCCGGCGCGCTCGCCCTCGGCTTCCACTCACTGGCCCGCCGCCTCGGCGACGACCAGCCGGTCTACGCCTTCCAGGCGCATGGGCTGGAGCGGCGGGGCGTCCCGGACTGGAGCGTCGCGCGGACCGCCCGCCGCCACCTGGAGATCATCCGCGTCCTGGCTCCCCGGGGTCCCTACCTGCTCGCCGGGCACTCGCTGGGTGGCCTGATCGCCATGGAGATCGCCCAGCAGCTCGCCGCCGCGGGAGAGGAGGTCGGTTTCCTGTCCATCATGGACACCTACCTGCCGGCCTCGCTGCGGATCGAGTCGGCCGGGTCGGGTAGCRCCGCCGGGTCGGGCGGCGCCGCCGGGTCGTCGAAGGCAGCCGAGGACCACGCGCGCGGTTACCGCGGCCGGCTGGCGCGGTTCACCCAGAAGCTGCTACCGGAACAGCGGGCGAACTTCACCAGCAAGGCGACCCTCAAGAAAATGGTGCAGATTCCGCTCACCGGGGTCGTACAGTTCGGCGGGCTCGAGCAGTTCGACGTCTTCTTCAACCACGGGCGGCTTCTCGAACGTTTCTACCGACCGCGGCCATGGCCCGGCCGGACCCTCGTGTACCGATCGGCGGAGAATCCGGACCCGGAGGACGCATGGTCGGCATTCCTCACCGGGAGCCATGACACCCATTTCGTTCCGTGTGAGCATTTCTACCTGCTCCGCGAACCGCACATCATCAAGATCTCGGAGCATTTCCGGGCCGAGATCGACCGGGTGGTCGCCGGGCTGACGAAGACAGGTCGCCGGGCTGACGAAGGCAGGCTGACCGCGACGGACTGAGCACTCCGTTCGCCTAGCGGCGGTCGGCTGCGTAGGTCACCCTGACGTCGGTAAAGCCCAGCGCGCCGAGTAGACCGCGCAGCATGGCGGTGGTGTTCTTCCTGCCCAGCTCGAGCACCTGACCGTCCGTCTTCGCCGCGTCGGTCATCCGCGCCGACGCGGTCCGGTAGAGCTCCTGGTCGGTGCCGACCCCACCGAACAACCCGCCGACGCGGTTCAGCGCGCCGCGCTGGCGGGCCACCACGTAGCTGTGGTCGAGATCCAGCTCGGGCCTGGACAGYGTCGGGTTCGGCAACTCGATGGTGACCGCACGACGGTCCGGGGAGACGGTGACCGCGTCCTTGCCGAGCGCACCAAAATTGATCACCGAGTCGAYGGTACCGACCCCGACGAACAGGGTGCGCTCGCCGCGCAGCGCATCAGGGATCCACTTGCTGTCCTTCTCGAGGTCGACCACCACCTCGAAGTGGGCGCTGGCGGCGTGATAGTCGCTCAGCTCTTCCAGGGAACGCAGCACCGCCGGGGAACTGCGGTCGACCGTCCTCTCCTCGAACAGGTTCGGCAGGCTCGGCCGCCATCCCGCCACCAGGGCGATGCCGGCGAGGACGAGCACGACGACGGCGACGACGGCGACGACGGCGATCAACCGCAGTGGGMTGAGCCGGGACGACGGAGACCGCAAAGATCGCGGAGACCGGGTCGAGCGGGTGGGCCGGTCCAGGCCGGACTCGTCGTTCATGGGCGTCTTCTACCCGAAATGGCCGGCAACCACGCCGATGTCGCCGCTATGACTCTCCGGGCGCGATCGTGGAGCCACGCTGGGCGGTACGGGCGAGGATGATCGCCGTACGGTCGTCGCCCTGCCGTCCGGGCGCGTACCGGCGAACCGCGTCGAAGGCGTCGTCGAGCAGCGCCACCGGCGTGCGCGTGGGATCGCGCAGGATCTCGGCGATCAGCCGGTGCAGCCCGAACTGCCGCCCGGCCTCGTCACGTGCCTCCACCAGTCCGTCGGTGTAGGCGAAGAGCACGTCGCCCGGTTCGAGCCGCAGCGTCTGGATTCCCCACGCCCCGGGCTCCGCGAGCAGGCTCGACATCAACGGGCCCGTCGGAGGCAGCCGAACGACCTGCGCCGTTCCCAGCCGGGAACCGACGATGGAACCGGCTCCCGGCACCCGACCGGACCCGGGGCCGGCACCGTTCGCCCCATCCCCCGGCCCGCAGGCCGATCCGACGGCCTGCGCGGATCCGACGGCCTGCGCGGATCCAACAGCAGCCGCCATGACGGATCCGCCCGCCCCGTCACCGGGGCCGCATCCCGGCCGGGCGGGATCGCGGGGTCCGACCAGGTGAGCGGTCGGAGCGGGTACCTGGGGTGAGGATGCCTCGTCGGGAAGCACCGCGTCCGCAGGTACCTTGCCTGTGGGCAGCTCACCCACCCACACCTCGCCCACGGGCGACTCGCCCGCCGACGCCATGTTCCCGGGGTTCCCGGGCACCGCCCGGCGCAGCAGGAGCGCGTCGGGATGACCGGCGTTGACGTAGTACAGGTCCCCGGTCCGCGGGTCGACGACGGCAATGATCGCGGTCGCGAACATCTCCTCGATCTCGCCGAGGTTGTCCACCGTCCACTCCAGGGCCCGACCGGGATCGATCTCCGTCGACAGAGCCGCGTCGAGCAGTTGCTTGAGCCGCAACGCGAAGACCCCGGCCGCGGCTCCATGACCGGAGACGTCACCGACCACGACGGCGACCCGCCCGTCGGGCAGCTCGAAGGCGTCGTACCAGTCCCCGGCAAGTTCGCCCTCGGCCGGATCGACCCGGCCGTGCAGGACCAGGCCGCGGGCCCGCAGGAGCGAGGGCGTGAGCGCGTCCCGCAGTGCGATCACGGCGGGTCCCTGCTGGGCCAGGGCCTCCCACGACCGCTCGTTCTGGCGGACGAGCCGCACCAGCTGGGCGCGCATCGTCTCGACGTCGGCGGCCAGCTCCACGATCTCCTTGGGGCCGACGGAGGGGATCCGGGTGTCGTAGCGACCGGCGGCCACCGCGTTGACGGATCGCTGCAACGCTCCGATCGGGCGGAGCAGCCATCGCCGCGAGATGATCATAATGGTCAGCAGGAAGCCGAGGATGACAAACATCGCGCTGGCCAGCGAGCTCAGCAGCAGCACGGAGGCACTCTCCACCCGCCCGGACGCCTCGACCTGCTCACGGTCGATCGCCGCGGCGAGCTCCGCGACCTCGCGGCGCAGCAGGTCGAAGTCCTGGCGCGCTTTGGTGCGCACGATATCCTGGGCGGTGGCGGTGTCTCCTCTCGCCATCGCGACCAGTTCCGGCCGGACAACCTCGCGACGCCAGTCCCGGTACGCCTGGCCGACTTCCCCGTGCTGTGCGCGCAGCGCAGGGAAGTCGGCCAGCAATGCGTCCAGCCGTGCCGTCAGGACCGGGATGGACCTGGCGGACTCGTTGTAGGGGACCAGGAAACCCCGGTCCCGGGTGATGATGTAGCCACGCAGAGCATTCTCCTGGTCGACAAAGTCGGCCAGGAGCATCGCGGTGGTGGTCGCAGCCGGGTCCAGATGCCTGCTCCGCTCCGTCGCGRCATGACGTGACCGCAGGGCGGAGACCACGGCCAACACCAGCATCACGATGATCGAGATGCTGGCGAGCAGCGTCAGCACCCGGATGCCACGCCGAAGGCCAGCCGTCTCACCCATGTGAAGATTGTCGTCCAGCCGTCGGGCGCCGGTTGTGTCGGGTGACGTGTGGGGTCCCCCKGGGGGCTCGTACGACAGCTACCCCATCTCGCGGCTGGAACGATGAGCGCCGCACTGACTGTGCCGCGCCGGATGATCGCAAACCTCGGCGACGACGCGGACCTGCCCTGGCCCCGGACTTTCGCCAATGATCGTTTGATGACATGTCGGAAATGAGCGAAAATGACGATACGTCGTCACTCTTTCGGACGAGGCGGAAACCTCCGGGTTCCCACGGCACCGAGCGCTCCGGAGTGCCGGGAGCTGGAACGGTGCCCGTGGTCCGCTCGTTAGGCCTGCTGAGCTCGGCGGATCCCGAGCCGGGGACTGGCCCGGCCGCTGCGGTGCCCGGTGCCGACGGCGCCCAGTGCGTACCGCCGGTCGGCGCGGGAGTTCGGTCAGCCTCCGTGCTGGTGCCGACCCCGCCAGCGGCCGCGCATGTGGTCGACCACGACGGCCTCYGCGGGCACGACTCCCATAGAGCACGGTGGATGACGGAGTCACGGTGGAGGGTAACGGATCGACCGATCTCGGGAGTTGAACGCATGATCTGGGAGGCTGTCAGACGATGACTTCGGGTTCGGTCACCGAACCGACGCACGCATCGAACGTGGCTGGTCGCCCCCGCGGCGCGGCGCGGCCCCCGCGGCTGGCCGGGCGATCGCCCGAGGGCCCGACCGAGGCGGCAATCTGGACCCACGGGCTCGGCAAGCGGTACGGCGACCGGGTGGCGGTGGACCATCTCGACCTCCAGGTGCCGCGCGGGACGCTGTCCGGTTTCGTCGGCCCGAACGGGGCCGGGAAGTCCAGCACGCTGCGCATGCTGCTGGGGTTGATCCGCCCCACGGCGGGCCAGGGGTACGTGCTGGGCGCGTCGATCTCCCATCCGGCCCGCTACCTGGGCCGGGTCGGGGCGATGATCGAGGGCCCGACGTTCCATCCCGGGCTGTCCGGCCGGCGCAATCTGGACCAGCTCGCCCTGCTGCGTGGGATCGGCGGGCGGCGCCGCGCCGATCGCGCGCGGYGGGTCGGGGAAGTCCTCGCACAGGTGGGCCTGACCGAGCGAGCCGACGACCGGTTCACCGCCTACTCCCTCGGGATGAAGCAGCGCCTGGGCATCGCCGCCGCTCTGCTGCCCGATCCCAGCCTGCTCATCCTGGACGAGCCGACGAACGGCCTCGACCCGGCGGGCATCCGGGAGATCCGCGCGCTGCTGGGTCAGCTGGCCAGCAGCGGCATGACGGTCTTCATGTCGAGCCATCTACTGACCGAGGTCGAGCAGATCTGCGATCATCTGGTGATGATCAATGGCGGGCGGATGCTGTTCCAGGGGCACGTCACCGACCTGCTCTCCGCCGAGGATCCCCGGATCCTCATGGTGCCCGAGCGGGACGACGACGCCCGCCGCCTGGCCGGGCTCCTCGGTGAGACCGGCCTTCGGGTCGAGATCGACCTCTGCCCCGGGCCGTCGTGCGACGCGGGAGTCGGCGAACGCCATCCGGTGGTGACCGCCCACGCCCGCGAGGGAGTGGCCGCGGACCTCAACCGACTGGCGATGCGCGCCGGCATCACCCTGCGCTCGCTGCGCACCCATCGGCCGAACCTGGAGGAGACCTTCCTGYGCGTCACCGGCGAAATCGACGGCGACCTCGTCCGTTTCGGTCGCACCCCGGACGGCAGTGTGCCCGCCGTGGGAGCCGGGCTCGACCCGGCCCAGAGCCGTGGAGGTGCCACATGATCACGGCTTTCCGCGCCGAATGGGTGCCGCTGTTGCGGACCCGGTTCCTGCTCGGGACGCTGGGGGCGGTCATCGCCTCGGCCCTGCTCGGCACCGTTCTGACCTTCGTCTCGGTGGGGCACAACGACTTCGATGGCGACCCCGTCACGGCCAGCGGGCTGTCCGCCGCGAACGGCGTCGCGCAGGGGGTGCAGGCGGTCAGCATCCTGCTCGGCGTGGTGGCCCTGTCCGTCGTCGCCGCGTCGCTCGCAGGCGACCATGCGCACGGGGCCCTGCGCAACCAGCTCGTCGCCCAGCCGCACCGGCTCCGGCTTCTCGCCGGCAAACTGCTGGCTCTGGCGGCGTTCGTGGTCCTCGTCATCGCCGTGGCGACCGTGGTTTCGGTCGCCCTGTCCTTCGCGCTCGCGCCGCTGAAGGGGGTGTCGACGGCCGCCTGGAGCAGCGCGGCGGGGCTGGCCGAACTGAGCAAGAGCTTTGTCAACCTGTGCGCCGGATCGCTCGGCTACGCCGCGCTCGGCGCCCTGGCCGCGATCGTCTTCCGCGCGCCTGCCGCGGCGATCGCGGTCGCGGTCGCCTACGCGCTGCCGGTGGAGATGCTGGTCACGCGCATCTACGGTCCCGCCCGGGCCTGGCTGCCGGTGCAGCTGATGGAGGCGATCGCCACCGGTGGCTTCGCCGTCGCCACGCCCTACGCCGACGCGCTGCTGCGCGGGCTGGTCTACTGCACCGCGATGGTGCTGGTCGCCGTCGTCCTCTTCTGGCGCCGGGACATGACCTCATAAGGAAACGTTATAAGGGAGCGTTATAAAGGAAGGTTGCGTCAGGGAGCCCAGCGCAGGTGCTGGGTCCGTTCCGGGTCGAGCTGTTCGGCCCGGGGAAGCCAGCGCAGCGGCTGGGTCAGCTCGGAGTCCGCCGTGCCGGCCGCTGTGGTCAGGGGCCCGGCCGCGGGCCGGCCGGTGCCGCGGCGGCCGTCGACCGGGAATTTCCCGTTGAAGATCTTGCGGAGGAAGGGTGACCGCAAGATGACGAAATGGTGGATGGCCAGGGTCACGCCGAAGGTGAGGGCGGTGACCAGGAGCATCTGCGGCCAGCGGAGGCTCGGGTCCAGCGAGAGCAGCGTCGCGATGGCGTAGATCCAGAAATAGTGGAAGAGGTAGACCGTGTAGGAGGCGTCGGAGAGGTAGCGGACGGCGGGYCGCGGACCGGGGACGAGCCGGCTGGCAAGGGCGAAGAGCGTGGCGGTGATCGCGATGGTGAAGAGGGTCCTGCTGAGCACCAGACCGGTGGATGAGGTCAGCACTCCACCCCAGTCCTGATTGGCCGCCAGCAGCAGGACGCCGGCCACGGCGAGCAGGATCGGCGCGGGCCGCTGAAAGGACGGCAGGATTCGCCGCCGATCCAGGTAGAGGAGCACGCCGAGGAGGAAGAACGGCAGGAAGTCCAGCGTCTCCTCGACCGGGAGGTCGAGGGGATCGGAACCRATGACGGGAGTCACCGCGGCCCGGTACCCGCCGCGGATGAGGATGGTGGTCACGATGACGAGTGAGATGATCGTGGCCATGACGCGCAGCCGACCGGTGGTGGCCCGCCGGTAGAGGGAGCTGGCCACAAGGCGGGATATGACGCTCACGGCCGCCGGGGTGCACAGCGCGTAGGCGAGCAGCACCATGAGGAACCACAGCTGCAGAGGCCAGCGCAGCTCGCCCACCGGCTCGGGGACGATGTTTCCACGCAGGAAGTCCAGGAACGAGACGTCCGGGTTGTGGAAGTTGTAGCTCAACCAGAGCGCGGTGGGATTGAACAGGACCAGGGTGCACAGGAATGGGATTCCCACGCTGGCGAGCCTGCGATGCACGGTGCGCGACGGCCCATACTTCCCGACGAGCATCGCGGAGAGGAACCCGGAGATCAGGAAGAAGTCCGCCATCCGGAAGAGGCCGGAGGCGTAGGCGATCCCGTGGAAGAACGGGTCGTCACCGAGCGTCGAGGCATGCACGAAGACGCCGCCCAGCATGAAGACGGCGCGCAACGCGTCCAGGTGGTGGTAGTGCCCGCCCGGAGCGGACGGCGCCGCCTTTCGCCCCACGATTCCTCCACCAAGGCTGCCGGACCGCTCCGAGCCCCTACGGGCGACGCCCTCCGGTGAAGACGTGGCAGGCTTACATCGTACGTATCATGAATGATACGAAACGAGAGGATTGCCCCGAGCTCCCAGGGAYCCCGAACTCCCGGAGCTCAGTGCCCGAACACGTCGGAGTCGAGGGCGTCCGCCTCCCCCGCGGCGCCCCGGTCCAGTCCGGAGATCGCGGCAATCTCCTCAGCGGAAAGCGTGAAGTCGAAGACGTCGATGTTCTCTGCCATGCGCCTGGGGCTGGCCGACTTCGGCACCACCACGATGCCCAGCTCGATGTGCCAGCGCAGGGCGACCTGCGCGGGGGTGCGCTCGTGCGCGGCGGCGATCCGCGTGATCACGGGTTCGTCGAGCAGCCCGGTGCCGGCGCCCAGCGGGCTCCACGCCTCCGTCACGATCCCCTGCTCCGCGTGGTAGGCGCGGATCGCGGACCGGCCGAGTCGGGGATCGAGCTGGATCTGGTTCACGTCCGGCGCGACACCGGTCTGGGCCAGCAGCCGGTCGAGGTGGGTCGTCTTGAAGTTCGACACCCCGATCGCGCGCACCTGGCCGTCCTTCAACAGCTCGACGAGCCCCTTCCAGGCCTCGACGTACCGATCCCGCCACGGGTTCGGCCAGTGGATGAGGAGCAGATCGAGGTAGTCCAGCCCCATCCGGCGGGTACTCTCCACGGCGGCCCTGCGCACGCCGCGGACGCTGTGCGAGCGTTTGTTGAACTTCGTGGTGACGAACAGCTCCTCGCGGGGCACGCCGGCGGCGCGTAGTCCGGCGCCCACTCCCTTCTCGTTGCCRTAGTTGTGCGCGGTGTCAATCAATMGGTAGCCCAGCCCGAGCGCCTGTTCCACCACCCCCTGGACCTCCCGGTCGTTCAGCGGCCAGGTTCCGAGCCCGAGCCTGGGCATCCGGGCACCGTGCGCGAGCGGGACGGTGGGGACAGGCGAAAGCACCACGGGCGTAGGACCTCTCTGGTACGAAGATCTGGTACGAAGAGATGCCGGGCACCCGACCGGATCCGCGCTCCGGCCRGCCTTCGAGTATCCGGGCGACACGGCCGCGATGGATGTGGTACCCACGTCGGCGAGCGAGACCCGGGGAAACGGGTCCGAAGACCCGGAGGGCAGACTGCCAGCATGAGCACCGCCAGGGACGACAGACTCGCGGTACGGCTACCCGAGGATGAAGCCGAGATCATCCGCTCGGCCGCGGAGGGTGAGGGCCTGTCCCTTGAGGACTTCGCCGCCGAGGCCATGAAGCGATACGCGCKAGAGGTTCTCGCCGACCGCCGCCTGTTCCGCGTCCCGGATGCCGACTGGAGCAAGCTCGAGGCGCTGCTCGACGCGCCGCCGCCGGACTCCCCCCGGCTGCGCCGGCTCCTCGACGAGGAACCGGGCTCGGAGCAGCAGGAGTAGCCGGAGTACCCCGCCACCTCTGCCCGCCTCCCGATCGGCCGACCAGTCGACCGGCGATCCCGACGCGGTCCGACGCGGCCCCAAGAAAGGATCCTACGCAGTGCCCCTCGCCAAGCCCGCGGCCCTGTCCGAGGRCCCGGACCGGCTCACCTTCAACAGCGGTGACGACCTGCTCGACGGCTGGCTGCGCCACCACGCCCTCGAACACCAGCAGGACCGGACGACAAACACGTTCGTGATCGTCGACGGTACCCGGATCGCCGGCTACTACTGCCTGGCCACCGCGGCCCTGGAACGGATCCCCGGTTCACGCCGGTGGTCGCGCCGGTCCACCGAACCCGTTCCGGCGATGTTCGTGGGGCGGCTCGCGGTCGATGTCCGGTACCAGGGCCGCGGGCTCGGCGCCCAACTCGTGCGGGACGCCGTGATGCGGTCGCTGACCGTCCATCGCATGGTCGGAGTGCCGCTCCTGCTCGCCCACGCGATACGGCAACCCGGCCGGGCGTTCTACCGCCATCTCGGCTTCCTCGGCACCCACGTCGACCCCTACCTGCTCGCGCTGCCGCTACACGCCGCCGCCGGCGGGGGCTAAGCATCGCCGGCCGCCGCAGGCCCCGCCGAACGCCGCTGGCCCCCGCTGGCCCCCGCTGGCCGCCCGTCACCTACCCGTCACCGAGCAGCACATCCAGGTTGACGCGCAGCAACCACTGATCGAGCTTGAACGGGGGGTACGGCCAGGGCAGGCCGTCGAGCAGCAGCTGGTTCACCGGGAGCCACAGGCTGCGACGGCGGGCGTCGACCGCGCCGCGGCGCACCCCGACATACCGGGTCGCGGGGCCCCGCAGCCTGCTCAGCCCCACGTCGATCGGCCGGTCGGTGCGGAAGGTCATCCGCGTGCCGCGCCCCGCCGGCCGCACGACCTGCACCAGGCCGTCGAGCCCGGCGAGCAGCACCGCGCCGGTGGCCGGATCGAGGGTGATGCTGCGCACCAGCCCACCCCGGTCGGTGCCCGCGACCAGGTAGTCGGGGCGGTTGGCGATGCCCCAGGTGTCGACCGGCCAGTTGCCCGTGGCGGGGGCCCGGGTCACCAGGCCGCGCTCCCCATCGATCTTCGGGTAGACGGCGAGGGTCTCCGCCCGCAGCCCGTCGGCCTTGGTGCGGGCCACATACAGGGTGCCGTCCGCGCCGAACACGGCCGACTCCATCCGGGAGCCGTCCTGAACGGCGCGCACCGCCGTGCTCTTCGGGCTGATGGTGCCCCGCGACGCCGAGTAGGAGAACTCCTGCACGGGGAAGGGCTGGGCCCGGAAGTCCAGCCCGCGCACGTCGCTGATCAGCACGAACCGTTCGTCATCGGGTTCGCTGGTGGGATCGGCGACGACCTCCCGCGGGTTCACGACCAGTTCGAGGCCCAGCGGGCGGACCTGCGGGTACTGCCAGTGCGCCCGCACCCGGCCGGCAAGGTCGACGACGAGCAGGGCGCCGTTGTCGGTGCCGCCGACCCCGGTCCCCAGGTACTGGGCGATGACCAGGTGCCCGCTGCGGGGCAGCCGGGCGATCGAGGACGGCCCGCGCGGTGAGCGCGGCTCCAGCGGCGCGAGCACCGGGAAGGCCAGCGCCGCCACGTGCGGCGGGGCGGTCCCGGCGAGCTGGGCCGCCGTCCTGGACGCCGTCCGGTCGTAGGCCCACCGTCCGCCCGGGGAATCCCGCCGGAGCTGACCGATGCTCGGCAACTCGCCATCGATGGAGGTGTTCCAGCCGAAGAAGGGCATCAGCGAGACGAAGACCACCCGCTCGGTGCCGTCCGGACCGGGCACGACGATCACGTCCGAGATGTCCCCGCCGCCCACACCATGGTAGTTCGGGTCGGCCCGGGGCAGGCTTGTCCGGCCCTTCGTTGAGGGGATCACCAGGCGGGTGAACCGTTCGGCGGCCGGCTCGAAGATCTCTATCTCCATGCCCGTGCCGGTCAGTTTCGCCTGGTCGTCGGTGAACGGAGTCGTCGCGAGGAAGACGGTGCCGTCCGCGGCGACCGCGGACAGAAAGGCGGCCTGACCGGGGCCGAAGCCCCAGCCCGGCACCCCGGCAATCTCGATGGCCGACCGGTCGTCGAGGTTTCCGAAGGTGCCGGGTGCGCCGTAAATGGTCAGCAGATTCCCGGGCAGGCCCGCCACCGCCCCGGCCGGCATCGACGGCCCCACGGTGACCCCGCCGACTGGTGCCGAGGGTCGGCTCAGCGGCAGGTCACCGGAGGATGTCGGACCCGAGGACGAGGAGAGCAGGCGCGCGGCGACGAGGGCACCGGCGGATGTCGCGCCGAGGCCCACGGCCGTCGCAAGCAGGCGGCGGCGAGTGACGGCGAGCGGCGAACGCACCGACCCCGACGACCCGGGAGAAACGGGAGAACCGGGCTCACCGCCGTCCGCGTTCGGACGGGTCTGGGCTGGCATCAGCGGTGGCCTCTCCGCGCGGGGTGGGCTGGGACTCGTCGGGCAGAGGAGCTCCTCACACCCGGGCCGGGACCCCCTCGCCGGGTTGGGGGTTGGGTAGCCCCATATCCCCCGCCGGCCGCCGGTGCGTCTCGGCGACCCGCGCCACCCGGCGGTCGGCGTGATGCAGCTGGACCACGAGCAGGCCGACCGCGAGTGCGGTCACCGACTCGGCGGCGAGCGCGGCGGTGGCCGTGGCCATCGATCCGCCGCCGGCCGAGACAAGCGCCCCAGCCGTCGCCACCGTGGCGACGGCGAGCACGCCGACGACCCGGCGCACCCCGGCGCCGAGCAGGTACGTGGTGAACATCAGGGTGACGGCCAGCAGGGTCATGCTCAGCGCGAGCACCGACAGCGCGGAGGCGGCGGCGGTGAGATGCGCCCCGAAGACGAGTCCGATCAACCACTTCGCCGCGAACAGACCGAGCCCGGCAAGGAAGAGCCCGGGAGCGACGACGAAGACCAGCGCCACGACCAACGTGCCCCCGGCGGGGCGTCCCTCCTTGCGCCGTCGTGCCGCCTCGGGCAGCAGGAAGTTCGCGACCGCCAGCCCGATGAAGACCGGTACCTTGCAGGCCGTCGAGATCGCCGCGTAGCCGCCGACCCCGGAGGAGCCCAGCCAGCCGACGATGACGACGTCCATGTTCTGCAGCAGGGCGAGGGGGATCAGCGCGCCGAGGGCGACGGTGGTGTCGGCAATGACGCTCTGCCGGGCGCTGGCGCGTGGCGCCGGGATCGGCAGCGGAATCGGCCCGGTGGCCGGCGGTGTGCCGTCGTCAGGCAGCACGGGCGCCCCGCGCTGGGACACGGGCGCCCCGCGCTGGGACGCGGGCGGGCGCGGCAGCCGCGGGGTGCGCGTGACGGCCCACCGGGCGTGCTCGGCGCCGACGACGACGCCGAGCACGATGCCCAGGCCCGCGCCGTTCACCCCGAGCCCGCCCAGCACGAGCACGATCACCAGGCCGATCCGGACGAAGCCCTCGACCACGAAGTTGACGGCGAGACGCGGATAGGCCCCCCTGGCCTGCAGCAGGCCGCGTTCGACGCACAGCAGCGTCCACAGCGCGGCACCGATGGTCGCCTCGGCGATCGCGAGCGGATGCGGATAGGACATCAGCGCGGCCACCGGCCGGCACAGCACCACCGCGACGATCGCGGAGATCGCGATGCCGACGCCGCAGGCGCCCCGCAGCCGMCGGATCCAGGACCACTGCTCGCGCCGGGTGCCCCCCGGGCCGGACGTCTCGTGCTGCACCACGGCGATCAGCAGCGCGTTACCCGCGACCGAGAGGATCAGGAAGATGCTGACCTGCACCGACACGGCGCCGTAGGAGTCCGGGTCCAGCGACCGGGCGACGATCAGGTTCATCAGCAGGTTGCACCCGTTGACGAGCATGCCGGCGACGGCCAGTGCTGCCGGACCGGCCAGCAGGCCCGTCACAGCCTCACGCGAGGGCTTCGCCATCAGTCTCCCCACCGGGAACGGGACACGTCGAAATCACCCACAGCGGAACACCGGCCATGGTAGGTGGTCGACGATTTTCCGACATCGGTAGGTTGCAGGCGAACCTTGCAGACGAACATGGTAAGCCCTGGCGAGCGGAACGAAATGGAAGGAATGCCACCGGTGACGGGAAGTCCCAGCGTGACGCCCCCGGGAGGATCGACACACCTCGGAGGGTCCCGGGAGCGCCGGTACCTGCCCACCCTCGCCGGCCGGCACGTGGTGTTCCTCAACTGGCGGGACCGGGAGCATCCGCAGGCCGGCGGGGCGGAGTTGTTCTGCCAGTCGATCGCCGAGCGGTTCGCCGCGGCCGGTGCCCGGGTCACCCTGCTGACCTCGCGGGCCACGGAAGGTGAACGCCCTGGTCCGCCCGTCGCCGAGTCCGTTGGCGGCGTCGAGGTGCGCCGCGGGGGCGGTACCTTCGGCGTCTATCCATCGGTGCTCGCCCGGCTGGCCAGCCTGGGCCGGGCCGGGCACCGCGTCGACGCCGTCGTCGACTGCCAGAACGGGATCCCGTTCTTCAGCCCCCTGGTGCTGCCGGCGAGCACCCCCGTCGTGCAGGTGCTCCACCACGTTCATCAGAAACAGTTTCCGTTGTACTTCCCCGGGCCGGTCGCCCGGGTGGGGCAACTGCTGGAGGCGCCGGGCAGCCGGTGKGTCTACCGGCGCCGGCCGGTGGTGGTCGTCTCCCCCTCGACCCGCGCCGAGGCCCGTGACATCCTCGGCCTGCCCGGCCCGCGCTTCCTGGTCCCCAACGGGGTGACCACCTCGGCCGCCGGGGCCGCCGGGGCCGCCGGGGCCGCCGGGGCCACTACGTTCACGGGCCCGGCTGGCGGTGGGCCCGCAGGCTCGGATGGCGGCCCCGCGACGGCACCCACCATCGTGTGCGTCGGCCGGCTCGTGCCGCACAAGCGGCTCCACCTGCTCCTCGACGCGCTGCCCGCGCTGGTCGGGGCGCATCCCGGGCTCACCGTCCACATCGTCGGCGACGGCCCGGACCGCGAACGGCTGACCGCCCGCGCGGTCGCCCTCGGGCTGACCACTACCGGTGCGGTGACCACTACCGACCCGGGGGCGGCTCCGGGCTCGGGAGGCACGACCGACCGGGACGGTGACGCCGTGCGCTGGCACGGCTACACCGATGCCGCCACCCGCGACCGGCTGCTTTCCTCGGCCTGGCTGACAGTCAACCCCTCGCATGGTGAGGGCTGGGGGCTGTCGGTCCTGGAGGCCGCTGCCCTCGGGGTGCCCGCGGTGGCGTTCCGGGTCCCGGGGCTGCGCGACGCGGTCCGGGACGGGACTACGGGATGGCTGGTCGACGAGGGCGAGCCGCTGGAGAAGACCCTCGACGCGGCGCTAAGGCTACTGGCCGAGCCGCCCGCGGCGGCCGAGCTGCGCGCGGCGGCCCGCGCCTGGGCGGCCGGGTTCACCTGGGACGCCAGCGCCGAACTGCTGGCCCGGGTGGTCACCGCCGAGATCGACCGACTGGCCGACCCGGYGGCGAAGCGGGCCGAAGCAGGAGAACAAGGCCGCGCGCCGCAGCGGGGTCGGGGACCGGATCGGGGCCTGGAGCGCCGGCGCCGGGACGATGACCTCACGCACGCCCGTTTCACCCTGCCGGTCGGCACCTCCCGCCCGGCGTTGCGCCGCACGGACCTGGTGTACCGGCCGGATCCGACCGGCCCGGAGATGATCGCGCTCCTCTACGGCGCCGGCCCCGCCGCCGCACGCACCGCCCTGACCCGGGCCGGAGTCGGGGTCGGCGCGCTCGCCGACCTGCGGCTACGCCCGGCGACCGGCGAGGACCTGCTGTTCGCGGCCAGCCGTGACCTGGCGGCATCTCCCCCGGATCCGGGTCCCGGTCCGATCCCGACCGACAACCGGGGCGATCAGGCGAAGGCCGGAGCGCGACGAGCAGCCTCGAACATGCTTTCCACGGAGCTAGCGGGAAAACCAGGTGACCGTTGATCGGGACGGTACCCAGGGGGCTGACACGAAAATAAGGTGACCGGTGCGCTCAGGCTGCGGAGGTCTTCGGGGTCATCGGCGGACAGCGGCAATGCGCCGACGATCGTCGCGGCCGTCAGCCGCTCACCGGATAGCCGCCTCGGCCGCGGGTCGCCGGGTGATGCACAGATCGGCCCGGGCCAGAACGGCCGGCATGTTCCGGATCGCGTCGCGGTCCCGATCACGGTCCTCTTCGGTCAGCTCCTCCCAGTCCACCATCGACGGGTGACGCTTGTCCGGGCCGAGGTCCTCGCGCACCGGACCGTAGGAGTAACCCTGCCGCTCCTTGTGCTGCCGCCACCGGTCGTGCTCGGCCCGGGCGAGCTCCTCGACCTCGGCGGCGGACAGCGAAAACGGATCGACAGCCGGATCGACGTCCTGCTCGGCCGGTGTGCACACCCAGCCACGGTTACGCAGCACCGTCTCGTAATGAACCGCCTGATCACGGTTGGCTTCCCGCAGCGCCTCGGAGAGCTCCGCCCAGGGCCGCAGTCCGGGCCTCGATCCGGCCGCGTGCCGTTTACCGAGCTCATGCTCCAGATAGCGGTCGTGGATCGCCCGCGCCAGCTGCTCCACCAACTCCCCGTCGCCCAGGACCGACGGCGTGCCGCCGACGCCRCCATCCCCGCCCACCGCATCGGCCCAGGCCGGGCGCGAGGCCCCGATCGGCCGTAGAGCATCCACGCGGACTCCACGCACGGCACGCCTGGCTGTGATCATGACCGGATGTCTCCCTCAGGAACAGACGGTGGACGACGTCCGAACAATCGGCGCCACGAAAACGCTAACCGAGTCCCTTGCTGTCGGTATAGGGATTGCGAGTCCTATGCCCGACATCGGACCCGGCTCGGGCGCCGAAGTGGGCGCCGGCGCCCGAGCCGGCGGGACGGTCCCAGGCCCGCCCGGCCAACGCGGCCAGCACCGCCGCCAAGGCCAAGGCGCCGAACACCTGGACCAGCGGCCCGAACGCCCCCTGCCCGGATCCGGGCTGGCTGCCGGGCTGCGCCGCCACCCCGATTCCCGCGCCAATCATGGCGACCGCGGCGCAGCGGCCCCCCGCCGCGGGCCAGCGCCGACCGACCAGGACGAACACCGGTACGGCCAGCGCCACCGGGCCCGCCACCAGCGCCACCGCCAGCATGGCGAGCACCGTCCACCCCACACCGGCCACCGGCGGGGACACCGTCGCCCGGCCCAGCCGGCCCAGCCGGCGCGGCCTCAGCAGCGCCGGATAGCCGTTCTCGTCGGATCGTGGCCGTAGCCGGAACCGGGCGGGCAGCACGGCGAGCACGACCAGCACCACGACCAGCAACAGCCCCACCACGAGGTTGCGGCGGTATTCCGCACCGGGCGCGTTGTCGATGACGATCGTGCCGCCGGTGCCGGCCGGGACGATCCAGCCCTGCTGCCAGCCGTCGAGGCGCAGCGGGGTCAACGCCACGCCGTTCAGCTTCGCCGTCCACGAGGAGTTGGCGTTCTCCCGGACGGCGAGGAAGGCGCGGTCACCGGCGCCGATCTGGACCGTCCGGTGCTCCGCTGTCCACTCGTGCACCGTCGTCGCCCGCGGCGTGGCCGCGCTCACCTGGGCGCCCGATCCGACCAGCGCGATCGCGTCGACGAGGATGGAGGTCGCTCCCTGGTCGACGCCGAGCAGGTGCGGCCCCGCCGAGAGCCGCAGCGTGCCGCCGTCGGTGCACAGCGACACCCGCACCGGCCGCACCGAGGTGACGTCGCTGTCCCGGCCGGAGATCCGCAGGGGGTAACGGGTCCCGTCGACGACCAGGGTGGGGCCCTGGCCGCAGTCGACCAGCAACGGAGTGTCACCCGCTGGGGGTGTCCCCCGCGGCGGGGGGATGAAGCTCGCCGAGCCGCTCATCGTGAAGGTCATGTCCCGGGGCACCTCGAAGCGCCGGGACAGCGCCAGCTCCTCCGAGCCGCCGAACGGCTGCGCCGGGTCGACCCGCTCCCGGGCCATCGAGAAGGCGACCAGCCCCCCGTCCGGCGCGGCGAAGCGCCGGGCCACGTCGGTGGGGAGCTGCGCGTAGTGGCGGAAGGTGACCCCGGGGATGGTGATCTCCCGAATACCGGCGCCGAGGGTGTCGTCGGTCTCCTGGCCGACCCGCGCGAACGTGATGCGGTACCAGCGGCTCGGCCCCGCTGGGACGGCGAGGCGCTGGATGTCCTCCACCGGACGCACCTCGGTGACCACCGAGCCCGCCTCGCTGGACACCCGCAGCGCCTCGACGGCCGGCCGCCACGAACCCTCGGACAGCAGCCGCACGTCGAGGTAGGGCACGGTCATCCGCCGGCCGGCATCGAGCTGGATCCACTGCCCGGCCGACGTCGTGCCCTTCGTGCGCTGTGCCGTCCACGCGGTCGCGGCGAAGCCGTCGACGGCCGCCGGTGGCGCGAGGTCCGGCGCGGCGAGTAGGTCGTAGCCGTAGGAGGACGCGGTGACGGACATGCCGCCGACGTAGCCCGCGACCGTCTGGTGGCCGGCGACGTCGGCCTCGGCCCACTGGTGGGGCTCCCCCGTCTTGCCGACCGCGGTGCCGGTGGGCCCGAGGAGGTACGAAGCGGCGTCGTGGACGAGTCCGAAGGTGCTGTCGCGCCGGGTCAGGGTGTCCGTGTCGACCCAGGCGGTCGTCGGGCCGATCACCTCCCCCGGCGCAACCTTGATCGCCGCCGGGCTCGTCGAAGACGCCACGGCGGCGGACGGATCGGTGCGATCCGCGGCGAGGTCCGCGGCGAGCACGGCGGCCCGGTCGCTGCTCAGCAGGCCCTGCCCGGCGAGCTGCACCGTCGCCTCGGGGCCGCCGGAGACGACGACGGCGGTGTCCGCCGGGTAGGAGCCGACAAGCTTCGCGCCGCCCGGGACGGTCCAGACCTCCAGCGCGGGTACCCGCGCGGTCGGGTTACGCAGCTCCGGGACGAGCCTCTCCTTCGCCGAGGCGCGCGCCGGCACCTGCGGGCCGAACGCGGCGGTCAGGGTGAGACCGGAGGAACGCAACGCCCGGTGGAGCTCGTCGGTGGACGGGGGGACGTCCCAGTTCTTCTGTTCCAGGTCGTTGCGGAGCAGGATCTGGCCGATCCCGGCCCGGGCCAGCGCCGGGGCGAGGCCCGCGGCGGACCCGGTGGCGAGCTGGTGCTCGATGCCGTCCATCAGCCGGGTCACGCCCGTGCCACCGAGCGGGATCAGGCCGCGGACCCCCCACGGCGTGCGGGCCAGCCACTGCAGCGGCTCGTCGAGCGGCCGGCCCCACTCGTACTCGGCGAACGGCGAGCCGGGCAGCACCAGTGCCCGGCCGTCCTGGGGATGGGCGGCCAGCCAGTCCGCGGCGGCCACCCAGTAGTCGGGCACCCGGGCGAACGGCCGGGGCTGCAGCGCCCTGCCGGCGAGCGCTGGCGTCATGCCGCAGACCAGCGCGGCCACGGTCAGCACGACGGGGACGTTCACCGCGACGGTCACGATCATGTCCGCGGTCCTGCCGTGCCGGCGGGAAGCCCCGCGGGTCGTCCATCTCCGCACACGGGCGGTGAGACTGACAGGTCGGACCGTCAGGGCGTGCRCGATCCCCAGGGCTATCGGCAGGCGCACCACCGGCTGGAACTTGTAGACGTTGCGCAGAAAGCCCAGCTGGTCACCGAGCAGGTCCCGCACCACGCCCGCCAGCGGGCTGCCCGGATGCCCCGGATAGGCCGCAGCCACCGAGACCGTGCCGGCGGCCAACGTCACCAGCAGGAACCGGCGGGCGGGCAGATCGGCCCGGGACAGCCCCCACAGCCCGATCGCCGCCACGGCTGCCGATCCGATGATAGGCACCGGCCGGGACACGTACTCGGTGGCGGCCGGCAGCCAGGGCCTGGGTAACTGGACATACGCCAGCCAGTCCGTCGCGCCGCGCAGGGCTTCCGCCACCGACGTCGTCGCCGTGGTCGTCTGGGCGGTCTCGGTGAACGCGAGGAAGTTCAGCCCGTAGCGGCCCTGCACCATCAGCGCCAGCAGCCACCAGGCCGAGGCGAGGATGACGGCGACGACCCACCAGGCCCGCAGCGCCCAGGCCCGGCGGGTGCCGCCGGCGAACACAAGGACCGCCGCCGGACAGAGCAGGACGCACAGCGTGACCGTCGCGTTGATTCCGCCGGTGCCCAGGATGGCGAGTCCGGACAGGGCAGCCGCCCGTCGCGGGGACAGCCGCCGGCCCGGGTCCAGGGCGGGATCGTCAGCGGCATCGACATCATCGACGGCCGTGGTACTGGTGGTGGCGGCCGTACCGGTGTCGGCGCCGAAGGCGCCGTCCGGACGCAGCGCGAGGATGAGCGGCAGGGTGATCCACGGGAGCATGGCGGCGCCCGCGAGCGCCACGGAAGTCGCCCCGATCTTGCCGAGGAACATCGGGGACAGGGTGTAGGCGAGTCCGGCCAGCACCCGGGTGCGCGGTACGCCGAGCCGCAGGGCCTCGGCCAGCCGCACGACCCCCCAGGCGGAGACGGTGAGGAGCAGCGCGATCCACAGCCGCTGGGTGACCCAGGCGGGTATCCCGAGCAGGTCACCGGCACCGAAGAACGGTCCCATCGGGAACAGGTAGCCGACGTACTGGTTGGGCAGGTAGCCGAACTCGGCGAGGGAGTTCCACAGGTGGGTGGCCCGCCCCATGAAGCCCCACGGGTCAAGGGGGACGTCCAGCTTGGTGTCGGCGGTCAGGTTGCCGGGGGCCTGGAGCAGAAAGAGCACCATAAAGCCGGCGGCCATGCCGAACAGGGGCCGCCGTGACGTCCGCGTGTCGCGGCGACGCGGCGACGCGGCGACGGCCGGGGCTGCGACGGCCGGGGCGGGTGACGGCGCGCCGAGGCCCTGCGCCGTCGTGGGGGTGCCGGCGGCGGGGGAAGGGATCGCTTACTCCAAAGGATAAGGATGGGGTCCGGTTCGCCGGACCTTCATACAGCCTTCCGAGGCAGCGGAGTCACACCACCCAGGTCCGCGGGCAGGCGCAGGGGCTTCTCGACGCCCCCCACGGCCGCCGTGAGGACGGCGGGCGGCGGCCCGGCGGTCACCGGTTCCGCGGGGGCCGGGACGCTCACGGCAGAAGGCGGGACTCGGACCTGCGCGGCGGGGGACGCCCCGTCGCCCGGACGAACCGGCGCTGCCGCGGCGGYGGGCGACTGCACCGTGGGACGCGTCACTACGAGGCCGGGAGCGGAGCGGTTCAGGTACCGCCGGGCGCGCATCACGTCGACGAGCATCGCGGGGGTGTGCCGGGTCACCCGGAACGTGCCACCGGGTATCTCCGCCCATCGGACCGGGACCTCGGCGATCCGGTAGCCGATCGACCGGGCGATCGAGAGCACCTCCACGTCGAAGCCAAATCCGGAGGAGCGCGCAAGGCTGAACAGCAGCTTGGCCTCGGGGCCGCGGAAAGCCTTGAACCCGCATTGGGTGTCGGCGACGTCCAGGCTGGTCAGGGACCGGGTGATCTGGTTGAAGGCCCAGCTGCCGACCCGCCGGCCACTGCTGCGGACCGCACCCGCCCCAACCCGGCGCGATCCGAGCGCCACTTCGGCGTGCTCCAGCGCGGCGAGGAGCAGAGGAAGATCATTGACGTCGGAGGCGCCGTCGGCGTCCAGGAAGGCGATCGACTCACCGTGCGCGGCCGACACCCCCATGCGGACCGCGGCGCCCTTGCCCGAGTTCCACGGCAGCCGCAGGACCCGACCACCGGGCAGATCCGCGAGCAACTCCTCGGCGATCGCAGCGGTGCCGTCCGTACTGCCGTCGTCAACMACAATCACCTCGGCACCGGGGATCCTGTGCATGACCGAGATCAGCGGGGGTAGCGAGCCGGGCAGGCGCATCGCCTCGTTGTAGGCGGGGATGACAACGCTCACAGGCACGCGGTCCAAGACTCACTCCTAGGCCGCGACGACGGAGCCGATGACTGAAGCCACCGAGGCGCAGCGGTTGGTGACGGCCGATCGAGATCAGCAAACAGTTTTAGGCGTTCTACCGAAACGCGGCAAAGTATGCATGCTAGAGTTTCCTTTTGTTTCATTTACTGGCAATGTGACACAATGGGCATCTCTTGAGTACAGGTGGACATCTATTGAGCGTACGTTGGACTATCAGACGGTCATCTGGCGATGTGTAGCATACGGATGAGGCAGAACAGCTCGGACAGGGGGTGGCCGATCCCCCGGAGCGCCTCGGATCATCCTGGATCGGACGGTCGGCCAGGTCGCGGTGCGGCGACCCGGCGCCCGCGGGCGTGCACGCTGCGGAGCAGAAAAACGCGGCAGGCGGGCCGGCGGGGGACCAACCGCCGACACCGGGTACGGATTTGCGAACCGTGGATCGGCGACGCCACGACGATTCCGGGGCCCGGCGTCGACCGGACCGGACCGGAAACGGTCGGGCTGTCGCTGTCGGGCGACCCGCCGGTAGCACCCGGGACGGTGAACTTCCGGAGACCTTCGGAAATGGAAGGATGGAGATCAACCTGTCGCGGGGGATAACCGCGCACCGGCGGATTTCCGACGTCCACCCGCGTCACGAGGCCTCCCCGAGCGGCCCGCTTCTGGGATGATCCACCAAGGGTTCCGGCCAGGGCGGATGGAGGAGCCATGCCACGACCCGAGCGCGCAGGTCGGGCCCGGTCGCATGCGGCCGGGGCGGGCGAGGCGGACGCGCAGCTGCGCGGTCTCATCGATGCGGGTCGCAGCAAGCTGCCCCCKAGAACGGCGATGCGGGCCCGCGACGCCGCCCGGCCCACCGACGCCGACCTCGCCGAGGCCGAGCGATCGGTGGTACTGCATCGCGGATCACGCCCCGCACCGGCGACCCCGTCGACCAGCCCCACCGACCCGGTCCGCCGCGGCGGCCCCAGCAGCGCCGGAGCCGGTCGTGCCGAAGCCAGCAGCGCCGGAGCCGAGAGCGCCACGACCGACCGCCGCGGCCGGGGTGCCCGCAGGACCCGCCGACGCTCCGACCGCGGATCCGCCGGACCGCATGAGAGCGGCCCTGCCGAGACCGGGTCCTCGAAGAACAGGTCTCAGGAAGCCGACGAGGCCGACCCGGGCACCGACGGTACGTCCCCGGTCCGCTCGTAGGCCGAGAGCATCCGAAGCCGCCGCACGTGTCGTTGCTCCCCGCTGAACGGCGTGGTGAGGAAGACCTCGGCGAACGTCAGGGCCGCCGTGACGGTGTACATGCGCGCGCCGAGGCTCAGCACGTTGGCATCGTTGTGCTGGCGGGCCAGCGTCGCCGTCTGCTCGCTCCATGCCAGGGCCGCGCGCACCCCGGCGACCTTGTTCGCCGCGATGGCCTCCCCGTTGCCCGATCCCCCGATGACGATGCCCATGCTGCCCGGTTCGACAGCGGTGGCGGCGGCGGCGGCGAGGACGAACGGAGGGTAGTCATCGTCGGGGTCGTACTCGACAGGACCATGGTCGACGGGCGCGTGGCCCAGCTCCACCAGACGCTCGGCGAGCGCCTCCTTCAGGTGGAAGCCCGCATGGTCAGATCCCAGATGGACACGCATGATGTGTCATCATGCCCGATCACGTGAGGATCGGGTCCTGGTCCCAGGTCCGTTTGAGCTCGTGGAAGCCGGGGGTAGCAGCGACGAGCAGAACTCCGTCCCAGAAGACCGCTTCGGTCGCGTCCGCGGGCAAGGGTACGGACGTGGGTGTGGGTGTGGGTGTGGGTACGAACGTGGCCGCGGGGGTGTCGAGAGTTTCGGCGCTCATGTGGTCTCCTCGGTCGACGGCACCGTTCGACCGGGATCAACCCGTCGGGGTGGTGGTCACTTCCCGCTCACGGCGAGATAACCGGCGACCCTGTTCACCATGGCAGCGAACGGAACGGCGGCGATGGCACCGGGGATGCCGGCCAACACGCCACCGGCCGACAGCGCGATGACAATCGCGAGCGGATGCAACCGCACCGCCCGCCGCATGACCAGCGGCTGCAACAGGTGCCCCTCGACCTGCTGCACGGCCAACACGACACCCAGAATGATCAACGCATCCGGCACGCCATTCGAGACCAGGGTCACCAGTACCGCCGCGGCGCCGGCCACCGTCGCCCCGACAATCGGGACGAACCCGCCGAAGAACGTCAGCAGGGCCAGCGGCGCGACGAGCGGGACACCCACGCCGACCAGGCCGATGGTGATACCGATCGCGTCGACCGCCGCGACAAAGACCGTCCCACGAATGTAGCCGGTCAACGTGTTCCACGCCTCCCGACCGGCGCCACGCACCCGCTCCTCCGCTCCGTCCGGGAAGCGGGTGACGATCCAGTTCCAGATACGATCCCCGTCGTACAGGAAGAAGAAGGTCGAGAACAGGGTGACGAGCAGGCCGGTGAGCACCTCGGCGGCCACCGAGGCGCCGGAGATCACCCCGGAGACCAGGCGCCCCCGGTTGTTCGCCAGGCTCTTGCGGATGTCGTCGACCAGATTGTCGATCTGGCTCTGTGACAGGTGGAGCGGACCGTTTCTCAGATAGCCGCGGATCTGCTCGACGCCCTCGCTGACCTGATCGCTGACCGTGGGGATCTCGTTCGCTGCGTTGAAGCCCACCGCCACCCCGGCACCCACGAACACCGCGAAGAACACGAACAACGCGGTGAAGGCAGCGCCCAGCCGGTTCATACCGAGCCGCTGCAGCCGGTGCGCGAGCGGATGGATGAGAGCGGCGATGAGCAGCCCGGCGATGAGCGGAATCACCACGATCCGGACCCGTCCCACGACCATCAGCAGGATGTAGATGGCCGCGCCCGTGACGATCAGACGCCACGACCAGCCCGCCGAGACCCGCAGCGCGACCGGGATGTGATAGTCGGCCCGCCGAGCCGGGGACTCCCCCCCGCCGGCGGCCCGCGGCCCGCCTGGTGGCTCGGATGCCGCCGCCTCGGGCATCGGCGCGGTGGGCATCGGCGCGGTGGGCATCGGCGCGGTGGACGACCCACCGCCGGCCGGAACGGCTGAGGCCCGGCGAGCCCGGTGAGGGCGCCCGGGGACGCGACCGAGCCCCGCCACCCGTCTCACCGGCGGCTCCCTTCCTGTCCTGCCCTCTTCCTGCCTTCCCGCGACCGCGCGGACATCCCGATCCTCCCGCAGGCTGGTCACGCGGAAGATGTCGCCATCGTGCCGCATCGGCGACCAGCGAGAGCGGGCACCCCGCGCCAATCACCACAATCCACCATCTCCGGCACCGGTACCACGGCCGACGGCCCGACCACCACGTCCCCGACCACCACGTCCCCCGGCGGCGACCGTTCCCCTCATCGGCGTGGGAGACTGGGAACACGGTGATGACCGTGTGCAGTCCTGCAAGTCCGTGCCGTCCGAAAGGAACCGGGTGCCCAACAACCTCACCCGCGACGAGGCGCGCGAGCGCGCCCGCCTGCTCAACGTTGCCTCCTATGACGTCGAACTCGACCTGACGACCGGCCACGAGACCTTCCGCACGTCAACCGCGGTCATCTTCACCTGCGTCGAGCCTGGGGCGTCGACGTTCATCGAGCTCGCCGCCGCGAAGGTCGACGAGGTCGTTCTCAACGGAGCGCCGCTCGACCCCGCCGCGGTGTTCGACGGCGAGCGGATCCGGCTCGATAACCTCGCGGAGTCGAACCGGCTCACGGTGGTGGCGGACGGCGTCTACTCCCGCACCGGTGAGGGCCTGCACCGCTTCGTCGACCCGGTGGACGAGGCCGTTTACCTCTACACMCAGTTCGAGACGTACGACGCGCACCGGATGTACGCCTGCTTCGACCAGCCCGACCTCAAGGCGACGTTCACCCTCACGGTCACCGTCCCGGCGGACTGGAAGGCGATCTCCAACAGCGCGGTCGCCGCGGTGGCGGAGGCCGCGATCGGGGTGCGCACCATCCGCTTCCTGACCACCCCGGTGATGTCGACGTACATCACCGCGCTCGTCGCCGGCCCGTACCACGAGGTCCGCGACCACCACGACGGCATCGACCTGGGCCTCTACTGCCGCCGATCGCTGGCCGAGTTCCTCGACCCCGCCGAGCTCTTCGAGATCACCAAAGCCGGGTTCGACTTCTACCACCGGGTGTTCGACTACCGGTACCCGTTCGGCAAGTACGACCAGTTGTTCGTGCCCGAGTTCAACGCCGGGGCGATGGAGAACGCCGGCTGCGTGACCTTCCTGGAGGAGTATGTCTTCCGGGCGAAGGTGACCGAGGCCCGCCGCGAGCGGCGCGCCGAGACGATCCTGCACGAGATGGCGCACATGTGGTTCGGTGACCTGGTCACCATGCGCTGGTGGGACGACCTGTGGCTGAACGAGTCGTTCGCCACCTACATGTCGGTCCTCGCCCAGGTGAACGCGACCCGCTTCACCAACGGCTGGACGACCTTCGCCAACGCGGAGAAGGRCTGGGCCTACCGCCAGGACCAGCTCTCCTCCACGCACCCGATCGTCGCCGACGCCCCGGACATGGACGCGGTACGGACGAACTTCGACGGCATCACCTACGCCAAGGGCGCCTCGGTGCTCAAGCAGCTCGTGGCCTGGGTCGGCCAAGAGGAGTTCCTCGCCGGRCTGCGGGCGTACTTCCGCCGCTACGAGTACGCGAACACGTCGCTGCGCGACCTGCTCGACGAGTTGGAGAACGCCAGCGGGCGGAACCTTACCGCCTGGTCCGCGGACTGGCTGGAGACCACCGGCGCGAACACCCTGCGGCCGCGCTTCTTCACCGACTCCTCGGGCCTGTTCACCTCGTTCGACGTGGTGCAGGAGCCGGCGTCGGCGCCGCCGACCGCCTCGCGCACGCTGCGCCCGCACCGGCTCGCGATCGGCCTTTACGATCGGGACGCCACCGGCGCGCTGGTCCGGCGGGAACGGGTCGAGCTCGACGTGACGGGCAAGCTCACCGAGGTCGCCAAGCTCGTCGGTGCCCGCCAGCCGGATCTGATCCTGCTCAACGACGACGACCTCACGTACGCGAAGGTGCGCCTCGACGAGCGGTCGCTGGCCACGCTCGTCGAGGCGATCGGCGCCATCTCCCAGTCACTGCCCCGGACGCTGTGCTGGGCGGCGGCCTGGGACATGACCCGCGACGCCGAACTCGCCGCCCGGGACTACGTCCGGCTCGTGCTGTCCGGGGTGACCGCTGAGGACGACATCGGCGTGGTGCAGTCGCTGCTGGCCAAGGCGGACCTGACGATCGACACCTACGGCGACCCGGCAAACCGGAAGCCCGCGCTGCGCGCGCTGACGGAACGCGCCGAGGAGCTGGCGCGCGCCGCGGCCCCCGGCAGCGACCTGCAGCTCGTCTACACCACCTCCTTCGCCCAGGCCGAGGAGGCCGACCAGGTGGCGCGGATCCGGGCGCTGTTCGAGGGCACCGACGTCATCGAGGGGCTCGTGCTCGACACCGAGCTGCGCTGGACCCTGCTGACCCAACTCGTCGCCCGGGGCGTGTACGCCGACGCCGAGATCGACACGGAGCTCGCCCGCGACCGCACCGCCACCGGCGAGAAGCGAGCTGCGACCGCGCGGGCGGCACGGCCGACCGCGGCGGCGAAGGCCGCAGCCTGGTCGGCGGTCATGGACTCGGACACCCTGTCGAACCACTTGGCCGCCGCGACGATGGGCGGTTTCTGGATCTCCGACCAGCTCGAGCTGACCCGGCCCTACGTGGACCGTTTCTTCGACGAGATCGCTGGGATCTGGGAGACCCGCAGCTTCGACATGGCCTCCACCATCACCCAGATGCTGTTCCCGGCGTCGGTGATCGAACCGGAGACGGTGGCGAAGGTCGACGCCTACCTGGCCGAGCACAACCCGGTCCCGCCCCTGCGGCGGGCCCTGCTGGAAGGCCGCGACGGGCTCGTCCGGGCGCTGGCCGCACGCAAGAAGGACATCGAGGCGGCGGCGTAGCGTACCCGCATCAGGCCGGTCGGAGCCGGCCGGGCCGGGAGGAGCCGGCCGGGCCGGGAGGAGCCGGCCGGGCCGGGAGGAGCCGGCCGGGCCGGGAGGAGCCGGCCGGGCCGGCTCCTCCGGGATCAGCGGGGTCAGGGCGTCGGGCTGACCGCCAACGAAGGCTGCGTCGGGGGGAGGGTCCCGGCGGCTGCGCCGCCCGCGCCACCTGCCGCGTCCGCGAGCTGGCGGATGCCGGTGATCAGGCCGCCGACCAGATCGCCCAGCGCGAAGCTGGAGGCCATCGTCAACGCGGCGAGCCCGGTGGCCGAGTCGCTGATCCGCTTCCTGGCGGCCGGGGTCGTGGCGATCCGTACGAACCGCTGCCCGGGCGAGACGAGGATCAGCACGGCGGCATCCCGCCCCGCGTCGTTGACGAGGTTCGCGAGGATCCGCTCGGCGGCGAGCCGGACGTCGCCGCGCACCGCGCCGATCCGGATGCTGACGTGGATGCCGGTACGCGTCTCGGCAAGCTCCCGGGCCCGGTTCAGCCGGTCGAGCTGCTCGTGGGTGAACGGCTCACCAGTTGCCACTGGCACCACCCGCGCCGGGAAGGGCGGTCTTCGTCTGCTCGCCCTCGATCTCCTCCGGCTTGGAGCCGATCCAGATCTCGTCGTGCTCCCAGGGCTGCCCCGGGCGGTAGCGCACCGGCCCGCTCTTGCGGCTCGACCACGCGGCCAGCAGGATCGCGATGACGAACCCACCGACGATGGTGCCGCCGTAGATCGCCCATGACTGCACGGCCGTGAGCGGATCGGGGTTGTAGGGGGTTCCGATCTCCCCGGCCGAGGCGCTCACCGCGAACACCGGCACCGCGAACAGCGCGAGGCCGACAACGGTGAGAACCCGGCGCGGCGCGATCCTGGATCGCGACCCCGGCGCGGGGTGTGCCCCCGGCCACGGGCGGGAGGTGCCGGCGAACGGCAGCCATCGGGTCTGGCGCGGTCGACGTCGAGTCACGCAGCGAAGATTACCGGGAAATGGGGTTACGGTCCTCGTCTGGGGATGCCGCACCGGTGGACGACACGCCCCGGACCTGGGCAACCCGGACCTGGGCGAGGAACTCGCCAAGCCGGCGCACGTCCGGATCGGTCAGCAGACGTTCCACCGTAACCGGCCGACCGGCGGAGTCGGTCACCGGGAGCCGCCAGTTCGGATAGGCGTCGGTCGTGCCCGGCAGGTTCGGCTGATGCCGGTCGCCCAGCGCGTCACCCGGCGACCCGAGCACGATGCGGCACGAAGACCGCACCAGCAGCCGGTGCAGCGCGAAAACGATCTCCTGCCGAACGGCGGGGTCGAACTCCGGCCGGCCGCGCCCGCCGGGGTTCCCCCGTCCGCCGAGGCCCGCCGCCGCGCCCGCCGGATCCACCAGCCCCTCGGATCGCACCAGCTCGACCAACGCGTCCCGCTCGGCTCGCCAGCCGGCCGCCTCGGCCTCCTCCGAACGCCCGAGCAGCCCCAACCGGGCGCGGGTGCGCACGTGCTCGCCCTCGAGGTAGCCGGCGGCGGTGGGCAGGTCGTGCGTGGTGAGGCTGGCCATCGTCGCCGCCCGGTACGCCGTCGGCGGCAACGGGCGGCCCTCGGCGTCCTGCTCGAACCACAGCACCGTCGAACCCAGCACGTTCATGCGGGCGAGCGTCGTCGCCACCGATGCCTCGACGGTACCCAGATCCTCCCCGACGACGACGGCGCCGGCACGGGCGGCCTCCAACGCGAGCAGGCCGAGCATCGCSTCGGCGTCGTAACGCACGTATGTCCCGTGAGCGGCGCCCGCCCCAGCCGGAATCCACCACAGCCGGAACAGGCCGAGGATGTGGTCGACCCGCAGCCCGCCGCCGCGGCGCAGCACCGAGGCGACCATCTGACGCAACGGCGCGTACCCGGCCTCGGCCAGGGCGTCCGGCCGCCACGGCGGCAGCCCCCAGTCCTGGCCCTGCTGGTTGAAGGTGTCCGGTGGGGCCCCCACGCTCGCGCCGACGGCGAGAACGTCCTGCAGCGCCCAGGCGTCCGCACCGCCCGGATCGACGCCGACGGCCAGGTCGTGCACGATCCCGGCGGCCATCCCGGCGGCCCGGGCGGCGGCCTGCGCCGCGGCGAGCTGCTGGTCGCAGCGCTGCTGGAGCCACACGTGGAAGGCGACACGGTCGGCCAGCTGCGCCCTCGCCTCGGCGACGGCGGGCGCGCCCGGATGAGCGAGACGCGCCGGCCAGGTCCGCCAGTCCGGGCCGTACCGCTCGGCGAGCGCGCTCCAGGTCGCGAAATCGATCAGGTCGGACCCGGCCGGCTCGGCGGCGGGCTCGGAAGCGGCGGACCCGGCGGATGCCACCTGCTCGCCGCCACGCCGGAAGACCTCGAAGAGCAGTTCCAGCGCGGCCAGCTTCGCCCGCCACACCGCGTCCCGATCGAGCAGACCGTCCCGCCGCCCGTCGCGACGGGCGCCGCGGGCGAGCTTGTCAACGGCAGCCCGGGTGGCGGGATCGGCCCGGGCGTACTCGGGCGTCCGCTCCGGTCGCAGGTAGAGCGGGGAGACGAAACGGCGGCTTGCGGGCGAGTAGGGGGACGCCGCGACGGGCAGGGTCGGCGCACCCGCATGCAGCGGATTCACCAGCAGCACGTCGGCACCCGCCCGGCCCGACCAGTCGGCGAGCGTCGCGAGATCGCCATAGTCCCCCATCCCCCAGGACGACGTCGAGGTGAGCGCGTAGAGCTGGATCATCCAGCCCCAGGCGCGGGCCGGCGGGGCGAGGGCGGCGGGGCCGGGCACCGCGGCCGGCACGGCAACGACCTGGCAGCGATGCCGCTCGGTTCCGGCGTCGATGTGCAGCACGTGGTCCCCCAAGGGCAGACCCGCCGGGAGCCCTATCGGCCGGGCGACCCAGGGCACGCCGTCGAGCACCCGCTCGGCCAGGGGGGCGCCAGGGGGATCGAGGACGATTCGGCCGCCGGTGCCGAGCTCCAGCTCAGCGTGTGGAATGATCTCCACGGGCGTGTGAACGACCACCGGGCGCGGTGCTGCGGCGACGACGACGGCGCAGGCCGGCACCCGGCGTCGCCAAGGCCGCTCCAGCGCCGCCGCGAGCGCTGCGGCGGGATCCGTCGGATCGACCCCCGCCAGCCGCAGGACGGCMCGGACGGTGTCCGGCGCGACCTGTACCGGGACACCGTCGGCCCCGAGGTAGGACGTCGCCACGCCGGACACTGCGGCGAGTTCGGCGAGGACCGGGTCGATGGTGGGGTCCACCACCGGCGTCCCAGCGGGCTGCGGTCCCGCCGGGGCGGTGGGACCGGCGGGGGACGCGGGGGACGCGGAGGACGCAGACGCGGATGCGGTGGGCACGGCGGGGCAGTCGGAAGTCACGGCCTGGGATTCTCGCCCGCGCGGTCCGGAGGCGAAGCAGCGCCGTCCGGCGGGTTCGGCGCCGGACCCGGTGTGGTGGCCGGGCCCAGCGGACCGGGGTCGTCAACGACCGGCAGCCGCATCCGCAGCAACGCCCCGCCACTCGGGGAACTCTCCGCGGTGACGGTACCCCGGTGGGTGTGCACGGCATCCGCGACGATCGCGAGGCCGAGCCCGGATCCGGGCAGGCCCCGCGCGGAGGTGGCCCGGTAGAAGCGGTCGAACACCTGCACGCGGTCCTCCGGCGCGATGCCCGGTCCGTCATCCGCGACGGTTACCTCGCCGTCCCGGGAGCCGACCCGGACGACGGAGGCGGGCGGCGAGAACTTCACGGCGTTGTCGAGCAGGTTGGTGATCGCCCGTTCGAGCATGTTCGCCCGCCCGTCGACCGTCGAGGGAGTCGCGTCGAGCTCGATGCTGATGCTCTTGCCGGTGGCGCGGCGCCGGGCCCGTTCGGCCGCGGCTCGCACGATCTCCGCGAGATCGAGCCGTTCCACCTCCTCGGTGGGCGCCTCGTCCCGGGCGAGCTCAACCAGTTCGCTGACGAGGCCGGACAGTTCGCGCATCTGCGCGTCCACGTCGCGTAGCAGTGCCTCATGGTCGGCCGCGGGCAGCGCGCGATGCGGGTTCGCCTCGGCGCGCAGCAACAGTTCGATGTTCGTACGCAGGCTCGTCAACGGGGTGCGCAGCTCGTGGCTGGCATCGTCGACGAGCTGGCGCTGGCGGGCCCGAGATGCCTCCAGCGCGCGCAGCATGCTGTTGAGGCTCTCCGCCAGCCGGGTGATCTCGTCGGATCCGGTCACCGGGATGAGCGCCGACAAATTCTGGGTACGAGCGACCTCCTCGGCGGCCGCGGCCGCGGCGTCAACGGGTTTGAGCGCGGCACGTGCCACGATCTGTCCGGCGAGCACCGAGCCGACCACCCCGACGATCCCGACGACAAGCAGCACCAGCGCGAGGTCGCGCAGGGTCCGGTCGACGTCGGTGGTCGGCCGGGCGAGCTGCAATGCACCGCCGGACGCGGGACGTTGCAGCGGAACCGTGACAAGCCGGTAGGACTGCCCGTCAACGGCGATCGTGCGCAGGTTCTGGGCCCGCTCCCGCCGGGCCACCTCGGCGTCGGCGGAGTCGACCGGGATCCGCACGCTGTTCCAGGACGAGACGGCGTTCTCCAGCGGATTGCCGGCGGCGTCGAGGAACTGGCCCTCCAGCCCGAAGCTGAACGCCTGCAGTTCCAGCCCCAGCGGGCTGGTCTGGATGGTGCGCGCCGACGCCTCAGCCTGCTCTACGAGCTGGTCGTCGATGGCCTGGTTCAGCACRATGCTGGTCGCCCCCAGCGACACCCCGGCGACGACCGTCACGGCGGCAGCCACCGCCATCCCGACGAGCAGGGCGAGCCGGGCCCGCAACGTCAGCTGACCGAGCGGGGAGGAAAACCGGATCCTGGGGTGACGTCCCGGGTGGACCCGCCGCGCGAACCCGTCCAACCGGCCGGCGCGCCCGTTCACCGCCGCATGCCCCGCTACCGGCTGCCCCACCGCCGGACGACCCGCTACCGGCTGCCCCACCGCCGCATGCCCCGCTRCCGGCTGCGGCCACCACGGCGAGGGCGCGGCCCCCTGGTCGGGGGCACTGCTCACGCCCGGYCCCCCGACGGCTCACGCAGCACGTAGCCAACTCCGCGCACGGTGTGCAACAGCCTGGGCTCGCCGTTCGCCTCGAGCTTGCGGCGCAGGTAGCTCACGAAGACCTCCAGCGAGTTCGACGTCGGGCCGAAGTCATACCCCCAAACCCGCTCCATGATCATGGAGCGGGAGAGCACCTGACGCGGATGAGCGAGAAACAACTCCAGCAGCTCGAACTCGGTCTTGGTCAGAATCAGCTCCCGATCACCGCGGGTCACCTGGCGGCTGACCTGATCCAGACAGACCCCGCCGTAGCGAAGCGTCGAGTCGGGGATCCCTCTGGACCCGGCCGCCCGCACCCGCGCGGCCAACGCCGCCCGGCGGATCAGTGCCCGCAACCGGGCGAACAGCTCCTCCAGGGCGAACGGTTTGACCAGGTAGTCGTCGGCACCGACGTCCAAGCCGCTGACCCGGTCGGCCAAGCCGTCCCGAGCGGTCAGCATGAGCACCGGGACGTCGTCGCCCTGGGCCCGCAGCCGACGGCAGGTCTCCAGCCCGTCCACCCGGGGCATCATCACGTCCAGCACGACGATGTCCGGCCGCTCGCGGCCGATGACATCGAGCGCGTCCGCCCCGTCCACCGCCGTGGCCACCTCGTACCCCTCGAACCGCAGTGAGCGTTCCAGGGACTCCCGGACAGCCGCGTCGTCGTCCACCACCAGTACCCGCACGCCCCCAGTCTGCCTTCACCCGACGCGGTGATGGTGCTGCGCGGGGCCGGTCTCAGGAAGACGTACCGCGATCCTCAGGACGGTTTCAGCCACCGCAAGCCCGGACAGACCGACCGGCACGCCCAGGCCGACCAGATCAACCCCTCAGGTGCGACGGGCCGGGGGCGGGCGGGTCGATCCGTGCCCGCGGCAGATCCGTCCCCTGAGCGTCCGCGTCACCCCCGCCGACCCCGGCATCCGGATCCGCGTCGTCCTCCTCACGGCTCCCGGCGGTCTCCTCGTCGTCGTCGACCATGGTCACCTCACTGCGTTGCACGGAACCGAGCTCGATGCCAGCCGCGCCAAGCGAGGTCCGGACCCGCTCACGCAGCTCACGCGCGACCTCCCACTGCTTGAGCGGCTGGGTCTTGATGGCGACACGCAGGGTGTAACCGTCCGAGGTCATGGTCTCCATGCCCCAGACCTCGGGCTCGGCGAGGATGAGGCTGCTCCACTTCGCGTCCGCCCAGAGCTCGTTCGCCGTCCGGGCCAGCACCCGTTTGGCGGTGGCGACCTCGGTGTCGTAGTCGAGCGGAACGTCGAGCACGGTCCGTGCCCATTGCTGGCTCTTGTTACCGACCCTGGTGATCTCGCCGTTCCGGACGTACCAGACGGTGCCCTCGACGTCGCGCAGTCTGGTCGTCCGGAGACTGACCGCCTCCACGGCGCCGGAGACCGGACCGAGATCGATCACGTCTCCCACCCCGTACTGGTCCTCCAGCAGCATGAACATCCCCGACAGGAAGTCCCGGACGAGGTTCTGCGCACCGAAACCGACCGCGACTCCCAGCACACCGGCGCTGGCGACGATGGGGGCGAGATTGATGCCCAGCTCACCCAGGATGCTGAGGAATGCCAGGCCGAAGATGAAGATGGACGTCACGCTGCGCAGCAGCGAACCGACCGTCGCCGCACGCTGACGGCGCCTTTCCATCAGCACTGCCGGGTCGCCGAACGCGCCCAGCAGAGAGCCGGCCCGGGAACTCCGGAACAACCCGCCCCAACTGCCGGAACCAGTCCGTTCGGTGGCGTGTCCGATGTCGGTGGTGCGCCGGATGAAGCGGTGCAGCAGCGCCCGCACCACGAACGCGATCACTAAAATGAGCGCGATGCGGATCGGGGTACCGAGGAACACCTCAGCCCCGGAGGCGAGATAGTTACTGTGGGTCGTGTTGTAGACGGTGCGACACAGCAGCCCCGGATCGGTCCCGCAGGCGTCCCGCAGCGCGGTCGCGACGCCCTCCAGGGACACCAGCGGGTCGGAGGTCACCGACGGGCTCGGCGAGGGCAGCGGGGTGGGCGTCGTCAGCCCGGACGTCGGGCCCGGCGATCCGGTGGGTGACGGCGAGGCGGACAGCAGCATTCCCAGCGACGGGATGAGAGGCTGAGCCAGCAGGGACGGGGCGGGCGTCACGGCGTCGATCGTCCTTCCGGTAGATTGCGATCATTCGGAGTTCCCCGAGCCGGCCGAGGTCACCGKCCCTCCCGCGCTCGCGGCGGCCGGGGCGGCGGCCGCAGGTCAGTCTCACCCATGCCGGTGGCCCGGCGGTGGGGGCCCCGATCCGGTCGACGGACGGCCACGCTCCGGCCCAACCACTCTCCAACCCAACCCGGCCAGGTCTCCCACTACACTCAAAAAAGCACTTTCCGTATTGATATGGTCACAGAATGGTCGCCCACATGTGACAAAGGCCACGAGATATGTGCAGCGCCACGGCACGAAAGGCGATGACCATGCAAACAGGCTCGCGTTCTGCCGCGGAAGAAGGTTGACTATCCATTGTCACCGGAGACGCTGGGCAGAACGGCCCGCAAAGGGCCCTCGGTGGGCAGGAGGTCGGCGCGTGGCAGAGGCGCTGGTTCTCAATGCCACGTACGAGCCTCTGTGCGTGGTGTCGCAAAGGCGCGCGCTGGTGCTGGTCCTGACCGACAAGGCCGTCATGGTCGAATCGGCCGGGCAGGTTCTTCGGTCCGCGACGGCATCCATCGATGTCCCGATCGTGGTCCGGTTAGCGCGTTTCGTCCGGGTGCCGTACCGCTCGCAGGTCCCGCTAACCCGTAAGGGTGTGCTGGCCCGCGACCATCATCGCTGCGTGTACTGCAATGCTCCGGCAACATCACTGGATCATGTCATTCCACGCTCCCGTGGGGGCCCGCATGCGTGGGAGAACGTCGTGGCGGCCTGTGGCCGCTGCAACCATCTGAAAGCCGACCGGGCCGTCGCTGATCTCGGCTGGCGGCTCCGCACGGCGCCACGGGCGCCGAGCGGAGCCGCTTGGCGCATTCTGGGCTCCCGTCGGATGGATCCACGCTGGTCGGCCTACCTGAGTACCGACGTGACCGAGGCCGCCTCGGCCTGACGGCGCCCGCCCGGGGCGTCCCTGCCCGCCCGGGGCGTTCCCCGCCTGTTCGAGGCGTTCCCCGGCACGGCGACGGCGGATCGGCCGGGTGCCAGGGTACGGCGGGGCCTACCGGGGCAGGTAACCAGCGTGCGCATCCTCGTCACCGGGGCGACCGGGTACATCGGCGGCCGGCTGGCTCCCCGCCTGCTCGACCGTGGCCACCACGTCCGGGTCATGACCCGGGATCCCGTCCGGCTGCGGGACATCCCGTGGGCCGTCCGGGCGGAGGTCGTCCGCGCCGACGCCCGGGATCCGGAGTCGTTGCGGTCCGCACTCGACGGGATCGAGGTCGCCTACTACCTCATCCACTCGATCGACAGTGGTGGTGACTTCTCCGCGGTCGACCGGCGGGCGGCGAACGCCTTCGCCGCCGCGGCCCGGGCGGCCGATGTCCGCAGGATCGTCTACCTCGGCGGGCTGGGCCCGGCGACGACGGGTGGCACGTCCGCCCATCTGAGCTCCCGCCAGGAGGTCGGGAGGATCCTGCTCGGCTCGGGGGTTCCGACGATCGTGCTGCGTGCGGCGGTCGTCATCGGCAGCGGCAGCGCCTCGTTCGAGATGCTGCGCTACCTGACGGAGCGCCTGCCGGTGATGCTGACGCCGCGCTGGGTGCGGACCRGGATCCAGCCAATCGCCGTCCGGGACGTGCTGCACTATCTGATCGGCGCTCTGGACGTCCCCGACGAGGTCGAGGGCACCTTCGACGTGGGCGGCCCGGACATCCTGACCTATGCGGAGATGATGCAGCGCTTCGCCGCCATCGAGGGGCTGCGGCGCCGGATCATCGTCCCGGTTCCGATCCTGTCCCCCGAACTGTCCTCGCTGTGGGTCGGGCTCGTCACCCCGGTGCCGGGCGGCATCGCGAGGCCGCTCATCCGTTCCTTGCGCAACGAGGTGGTGGTCCACGACCACCAGGTCGCCCGCTGGATCCCCGATCCTGCCGAGGGACTGCTGCCCTTCGACGCCGCGGTGGCCCTCGCGCTGGCCCGGGTGCGGGCGCGTTCGGTGAAGACCCGATGGTCGACGGCGGTGTGGCCGGGTTCGGGAGGCGCATCGGACGACGGGGACGGCGCCGGTGCCACGCACCCCCCGAACGAGCCCCTGCCGACCGACCCGCAGTGGGCCGGGGGATCCCTCTACGTCGACGAGCGCAGCATKGCCGTGGCGGCGCCGCCGGCCTGTCTGTGGCACGTCATCGAGGGCATCGGGGGCGACAACGGCTGGTACTCGTGGCCCCTGGCCTGGTCCGCCCGCGGCTGGCTGGACACCGCCCTCGGTGGCGTCGGTCTGCGCCGGGGTCGGCGTGATCCGCAGCGGGTGCACGTCGGGGAGGCGCTGGACTTCTGGCGGGTCGAGGAGATCGAACCGGGCCACCTGCTCCGGCTGCGTGCCGAGATGAAGCTGCCTGGCGAGGCATGGCTGGAACTACGCTCGATGGTGGACTCCGAGGGCACCACGACCTACTCGCAGCGCGCGAGTTTCCTGCCCCGCGGACTTCCCGGGCAGCTCTACTGGTGGTCGGTCAGCCCGTTCCACGCGGCCGTCTTCGGTGGAATGCTGCGCAACATCGTGCGCAAGGCCGAGGACGAATGGGCCGCCCGCGCCGTCGCCACCGCCTGATCACGCGGCCTTGGCCCGGCTCGTCAGGTGGCCCGGCCCGTCAGGTGGCCCGGCCCCGGATGCTATCCCCAGCACCGGCCCTGGATCGGCGGGTCGAGAGGAGGCTTCCGGGACGGGCCCGCCGAGGGAGACGGATCGGGTCCAACGATCGGTCTCGTCGGGCCGGCAGCACCCGGCTCCTGGTCGGGTATCTCGATGTCGAACCAGACACGCTTGCCCCCGGGGGTCATCTCCACGCCCCAGGCCAGCGCCAGCGCCTCGACCAGCAGCAGGCCCCACCCCGACTCGGGCTCGGGTTTGTTCTCCGCGGCCGCGCCGGGCCGGGGCAGACGCGCGCCTTCCCGGTCCTCGACACTGATCCGCAGCCGACCGGGTTCCATCGACGCCCGCAGTACCAGATCACTGCGGGCGTGCAGCACCGCGTTCGTCACCACCTCGCTGACCAGCAGCGTCGCGTCCTCGACGGAGGTGATCCCGCATTCGGCGAGGACCGAACGCATCGCTGTCCGGGCCTCGCCTGCCGACGCGGCCACCGCGGGCAACGCGAGTTCGAGCAATGGCGGGTTCACGGCCTGCGTGGTGAGCACCACCATGGCGGTGTCGTCGTCGGTCCGGGCCGGGAGATCGGCGGCGATCAGGCACCGTTCGAGCAGCGTGCGGGCGGTCTCCTCGACGGGGCCCTCGCCGGGGCCGTTGACGGTGTCCGGACCGAACCAGCTACGCGCCGCGAAGTTCACCCTGCGCGCCCGGCGCCGCCGGTCCGCCCAGGAGCGGCGTTCCGGCACCCCGGGGGGTGGGCCGAGCGACGGGCCGGGGGCCCGCCGATCCGTCCCCGCCTTCCCGGTCCGTTCCGCCTTCTCGGTCCGTTCCGCCTTCTCGGTCCGTTCCGCGCTCATGCCCTCGCCCTCGCCTCCGGCCGCCACGTCGGCACCCGCTGCGACTTCGACCGCCTCGAGGCCTACCGCGGCAGCCCGGGCCCGCTGTGTGGTAAGACCGCGTCGAAGATTGTCCAGGCCGTCCACGAGCGGTCGGCGTCGCGACTCCACCAGGCCGTCGGTGAACATCACCAACGCCGATCCGGGTGGAAGCGCGACGGTCGTCTCGCTGAACATCGCCCCCCTCGCAGACTCCCAGCGGGAGCCCGGGGTCGAGCACCAGATAGTCGGGGTCCTCGTCGGGAAGGATCACCAACGGCGCGAGATGGCCGGCACTCGCGATCGTCGCCCGGCCGGTGTTCCGGTCATAGACGGCGTACATACAGGTCGCGAGCTGGAGACCGGGCAGCAGGCCGACGACCCGGTCGAGCCGGGTCAGCACCTCGACGGGGCTCCAATCCTCCAGGGCGTAGGCGCGCAGCGCCGCCCGCAGCTGGCCCATCACCGCCGCGGCATGCAGGCCGCGGCCCATCACGTCACCGATGGCCACCCCGACCCGTCCCCCGGCGAGCGGTATGACATCGTAGAGATCGCCTCCCACCTCCGTGCCTGCCGTCCCCGGCCGGTACTCCATCGCGATCTCGACCCCGTCGAGTGCGGGGGGATGCGCCGGCAGGAGCGACCGTTGCAGGGTCAGCGCGGACTCCTGTGCCTCGCGGAAGCGTTGTGCGTTCTCCAGCGCGACGGCCCCCCGCCGGGCGAAGTCCTMCAGCAGGTTCACCTCCGCTCCGGAGTAGAAGCCGGTGCTGCGCCCGACGGTGATCGCGCCGAGGATCCGGCCGTGCGCCGGCAACGGGACGGTGACGGTTGGACCGCTCTGGATCCGGCGGAACTGCTGGTAGGCGAGCTCGTACGGGAACAGCGGCACCGGGCGCAGCTCGTCGAAGTCCGGCAGACAGTACGTCTGGCCCTCACGCATGACGACGCCCGGCGGGAATTCGTCCGCGAGCTGGGGCGGCCGCGTGGCGACAATCGCCCGCATAATCTTGCCGACTTTCGGGTCGTGGAAGACCGAGGCACCGAGCCTGACCTGGTCACCCTCGCGCAGCCACACCAGGGCGCCCGTGCCGAGGCGGGGCACGGCGAGTCCGGCGATCAGATCGACGACCCGATCGGGGTCGAGGGAGGTGCCGAGGACGAGACCGGCATCGGCCAGGAAGGACGGATCGGAGCCGCCCGATCCGTCGTCATGGTCCCCCCGAGCACCGTGACACAGCGCGCGGACGGCCTCCCGCGCGGCCCGCAGACCTGCGGACGCCGACCGCCGCACCTGATCGGACCTCCGCGACTCACTGACGAACCCTGATATACCGGGCGCTTGGGGCGAACTCCCGGTGGATGGTTCCGACGTCACGGGCACACCATCACATCCCCGACCGAATCCGATTCCCGGTACCGCTCCGTAACAGCCAGTCACCCGGTCCATCTGYGGAAGTCTAGTTCGGATATCGGATATCACGCATCGGGGGAACGTCGACCCGAGCCGCAACCAGCACCCCATCGCCCTACCTTCGCCCCCACCGACCGAGTTTGATGCTGGACAGGCATCGCCCGACCGAGGAACACGCGCTCCGCCGCGCCGTCCCGACGCGGCGGAGCGGTCCCTGGATAGGCGCACAACAGGGAGCATCTGTCCTAAAAGGACCAGAAAAGCCAGAAGGAGCCAGATGAGGACACATCATTCTGTTGAGGGCCACTCCACAAAGGCACCCTCATCTACCAAGAGAGATAAAATATCTTATTTCTGCCCTCGATCTAGTGTCCAGCGCGGCCACCGAAGCGACGCGGGCGAGGGCAATGAGAACACCGAGGGGAACGAGGGCGCCGAGGCCAGCAAGGACAACAGCGCGGGAGCCGGCGACGCCGGGGAACTGGATCGCCCGAATGGCGCCGACGGCCGGGGGCGGTCGCCCGGCCAGGACGGGACGTGGTGGCGCCGGGCCGTCCTGTACGAGGTGTACCTTCGCAGTTTCGCCGATTCCGATGGCGACGGGATCGGCGATCTGGAGGGGCTACGGCGGCATCTGCCCGTGCTGGCGGAACTCGGCGTCGACGCGATCTGGATCACGCCCTTCTACTCGTCCCCCATGGCCGATCACGGGTACGACGTCGCCGACCATCGCGGCGTGGATCCGCTCTTCGGTGACCTCGCGGACCTCGACGCCGTGCTCGCCGACGCCGCCGAGACCGGGCTCGCCGTGCTGATCGATCTCGTGCCGAACCACTCGAGCTCGGCGCATCCGGCGTTCCAGGCGGCGCTCGCGTCCGCGCCGGGCAGTCCMGAGCGGGGGCTCTACATCTTCCGCGACGGCCGAGGCCCCGGCGGCGAGCAGCCTCCGAACAACTGGGAATCGGTGTTCGGTGGATCGGCCTGGACGCGGGTGGCGGACGGCCAGTGGTACCTGCACCTGTTCGACGCCGAGCAGCCCGACTGGAACTGGGATCATCCCGCCGTCCGCGCGGACCATGCCGCGACGCTGCGGTTCTGGCTCGATCGAGGGGTCGACGGGTTCCGGATCGACGTGACCCACGGGCTGGTGAAGGACACCGAGCTACGGGACAACCCGCCCGGCGCCCGGTTGGCTCCGGACAGCGGGTTCCGCGAGGAGCACGAGCCCCGGGTCTGGGACCAGGACGGGGTGCACGAGATCTACCGCGAGTGGCGCGCGATCACCGACGAGTACACCGCCCGCGACGGGCGTCCCAGGGTCCTGATCGGGGAGACCTGGGTGCGCGACCCGGCCCGGCTCGCCCGCTACGTGCGACCGGACGAGCTGCACCTGACGTTCTCGTTCTCCCTGCTGAGCATCCCCTGGTCGGCGGCGGCCTGGCGGGCCGCCATCGACGCCGAACGCGCCGCGCTGACGGCGGTCGGCGCGCCGGGCACCTGGGTGCTCGCCAACCACGACGTGGTGCGGCCGGCGACCCGTTACGGCGGCGGTCCCACGGGGACCCGCCGCGCGCGCGCCGCTCTGCTCACGCTGCTCGCGCTGCCCGGCACCGCGGTGCTGTACCAGGGCGACGAGCTGGCGCTGCCGCAGGCCGAGGTGCCGCCTGCCGCCCGTCGCGACCCGATCTGGACGCGGTCCGGGGGGACGTCGCCGGGCCGGGACGGCGCCCGGATCCCCCTGCCGTGGTCGGGGGACGCGCCCCCCTACGGATTCACCTCGGCCGGCGCCGACCCGTGGTTGCCGCAACCCGCCGACTGGGCGGACCTCGCGGTCCTCGCGCAGGCGGCCGACCCGATGTCGACCTGGCTGCTTGTGCGCAGCGCGCTCGCCCTGCGCCGCGCCCTCCCCCACCTGCGTGGCGACGACCTGCGCTGGCGGAACGACTCCCCGGCCGGATGCCTGGCCTTCGACCGCCCCGCGCCGGCAGGCTCGTCGGTGCCCCCGACCCCGCCCACCTCGGTGGGGTCGGCCAGTATGACATGCGTGACGACGACCGAGGGGGAGGCGACGATTCCGCTGCCCGGACGGCTGGTGCTCGCCAGCGGACCGGTGGGGTACGACGGCGCGACCCTGACGCTGCCCCCCGACACGACGGCGTGGATCGCACCCCGCGACGGCTGAGAACACCCGTCGCCCGGATCGGACCGCACCGTCGTGCCGCAGAATGGACGGGTGAACCAGTCTCCTCCGCGCACTCTCCCGATCAGCTCCTTCTACGACGCCGCCGGCGGCGAACCGACGTTCCGGAAGCTGGTCGCCCGGTTCTACCAGGGTGTGGCGAACGATCCGGTACTGCGCCCGCTCTACCCGGAAGAGGATCTGACCGGCGCTGAGGAGCGCCTGCGCATGTTCCTCATCCAGTACTGGGGTGGCCCGACCGACTACCAGGAGCAGCGCGGGCATCCTCGGCTGCGGAGGCGGCACGCCCCGTTCGCGATCGGCCCGACGCAGCGGGACGCCTGGCTGAAGATCATGCGGGCCGCGGTCGACTCCCTGGACCTGCCGCCCGATCTCGACAGGCAGCTCTGGGACTATCTGTCGATGGCGGCGAATTCGCTGCAGAACCGACCCGACTGACCGCTCGGTGCCCGCGGGCACCGGCCGGCCCGGGTGCGCCCTCAGTCCCGGGTGAGCTTGCGGTGGGTGACGCGGTGCGGGCGGGCCGCCTCCTGCCCGAGACGGTCGATCTTGTTGGTCTCGTAGTCGGCGAAGTTCCCCTCGAACCAGAACCAGCGCGCCGGGTCCTCGTCGGTTCCTTCCCAGGCCAGGATGTGGGTGGCGACCCGGTCGAGGAACCAGCGGTCGTGGGAGATGACCACGGCGCAGCCGGCGAACTCCAGCAGCGCGTCCTCCAGGGAGCGCAGCGTCTCCACGTCGAGGTCGTTGGTGGGCTCGTCGAGAAGCAGGACGTTGCCGCCACGCTTGAGGGTGAGCGCGAGGTTCAGCCGGTTACGCTCCCCACCGGACAGCACACCGACGGGCTTCTGCTGGTCCGGCCCCTTGAACCCGAATGACGACACGTACGCCCGGCTCGGGAAGTCGACCTTGCCGACGACGATGTGGTCGAGGCCGTCGGAGACGACCTGCCAGACGTTCTTCTTCGGGTCCAGGCCCGAGCGGGTCTGGTCGACATAGGCGATGTCGACGGTGTCGCCGATGACGAGCTCTCCGGCGTCCGGCGCCTCCTGGCCGGTCAACATCTTGAACAGGGTCGTCTTACCGATGCCGTTGGGGCCGATCACGCCGATGATGCCGCCGCGCGGCAGGGTGAACGACAGGTTGTCGATGAGAAGCCGGTCATCGAAGCCCTTGGTGAGCCCCTTGGCCTCGATGACCTGGTTGYCGAGCCGGGGGCCGGGCGGGATCTGGATGTCCTCGAAGTCGCGCGGGCGCGCCCGGTCCGCCTCGGCGGCCAGCTCCTCGTAGCGGGCGAGACGCGACTTGCTCTTGGTCTGGCGGGCCTTCGGGTTGGACCGGACCCACTCGAGTTCCTGGGCGAGCACCCGGCGCCGCTTGGCGTCCTTCTGGCCTTCGACCTTCAGCCGGGCCGCCTTGTTCTCCAGGTAGGTGGTGTAGTTGCCCTCGTAGGGCAAGGCACGGCCCCGGTCGAGCTCKAGGATCCAGCCGGCGACGTTGTCCAGGAAGTACCGGTCGTGGGTGACGGCCAGCACGGCGCCCGCATAGCGGGCGAGGTGCTGCTCCAGCCAGGCGACGCTCTCGGCGTCGAGGTGGTTGGTCGRCTCGTCGAGCAGGAGTAGGTCGGGAGCCTCAAGCAGGAGCTTGCACAGCGCGACCCGGCGGCGCTCACCGCCGGAGAGCAGGGTGACGTCGGCATCGCCGGGCGGCAGCCGCAGCGCGTCCATGGCCTGGTCGAGCTGGCTGTCGAGCTCCCAGGCGTTCGCGGCCTCGATCTTGTCGATAAGCTCGGCCTRCTCGGCGAGGAGGGAGTCGAAGTCCGCGTCGGGCGCGGACATCTTCTCGTTGATCTCCTCGTAGCGGGCGAGCACCCGGCGGATCTCGCGCACGCCGTCCTCGACGTTGCCGCGGACGTCCTTGGTCTCGTCCAGCGGGGGTTCCTGGGCGAGCATGCCGACCGTGTAGCCGGGGCTCAGGGTCGCCTCGCCGTTACTCGGCTGATCGAGGCCGGCCATGATCTTGAGCAGGGACGACTTCCCCGCGCCGTTCGGGCCGACTACCCCGATCTTGGCTCCGGGGAGGAACGACAGGGTCACATCATCGAGGATGACCTTGTCGCCATGGGCCTTKCGCGCTTTGCGCATCTGGAAGACGTACTGCGCCATGCCATCAACCCTAGGGCATCGCGCCCGCGTTCCTCACAGCGGTGATCGGTGGCCCGTCGGYCGACGTCGGGGACCGGCGGATCATCGGATGCCGTCCGGCCACCGGACGGCATCCGGTGGGTACCACACCACAAAGAAGGGCACGGACTGTGGAGGCGGCCACTGTGGGGGGCGACCACTGAAACGTGGGGGCGTGGAGGCGACCACTGAAACGGAGATGACGAGCACGGGGAGGACGGCATGCTCGCGAGTGACCATCGGCTCGGGCTGGCGGCCGAGGCGTTCATCTTCGGATATCCCCTGGTCAGCAACGTCCGGCTGAGYGTACGGACGGCGGCTGAGGGAATCGGGCCAATCCGGCCCGCCGGGTACAACGCCTTCGCTCACGAGACGGAACCGCCCGCGCCACTGTCCTGCTTCGTCAGCGTCGACAACGACGCCCTGTGCTCGGTGGCCGAGGTCGACCTCACGCCGGGTCCGCTGGTCCTGCGGATCCCCGACACGCCGGATCGTTACAGCGTTATGATCTTCATGGACGCCTGGCGGAACAACTTCGCCTACGTGGGACGGCGAACCACCGGCGGACGAGGTGGGCGCTATCTGCTCGTCCCGCCGGGCTGGACGGGCAGCGCGCCCGCGTCGCTGGCCCGCATCGAGGCACCGACCCGGCTGCTGACGCTGATCAACCGGTTCGGCTTCGACGGCCCGGCGGACATCGCGGCGGTGTCCCGGCTGCAGGAGGAACTGGACCTGAGCCCGCTGGATTCCGAGGCCCGCCGCGCGGAGGGACCGCCGGAACACTCGAAGAGGGTCTGTGACGACCTCCGGTTCTGGGAGGAGCTGCGCATCTGGCTGCGCGCCTATCCTCCGTCGCGGGCCGAGGCCGAGTACGCCCGCCACTTCACCTCGCTCGGGATCCTCGACGATCCTTCGCCGTACGTCGACCCCAACCCGGGCCTCGCCTGGTCCCTGCGCACCGGGCTGCGCGCCGGCCGCGACAAGCTCGAACGGGTGGCGCACGCCGGCCGGGCGCTGACGAACGGCTGGGTGAGCACCCCGCATGCCCTCGACTTCAACCTGGACCGACTCGGACCGGGCACGATCGACGATCMGGCCTGGCGGATAAGCGATCGGGCACAGGCCCGTCTCGCCCGGGCGATGGCCGCCCGACTGCCGCGGGGTGCGACACACGGCTATGAGGAGATCCAGGCGAGCCGTGCCATCGACACGGACGGCCGCCAGCTGAGCGGGGCCCACCGGTACCTGCTGGAGCTGGTGCCGCCGCCGCAGGCCGCGTTCTGGTCGCTGACGATGTACGACGCGCCCGAGTACTACCTCGTCGAGAATCCCCTGCACCGGTATTCCCTGCGGAGCGGCGACCGCGATCTGCGCCGCGGTCCGGACGGCTCGGTGCGCATCCTGCTCCAGAGTGATCCCCCGGAGGACGGCGGGCCGCTTGACAACTGGCTGCCCGCGGCGGTCGGCGATTTCCGGCCCGTCCTACGGATCTACGAGCCGGGGGCCGACGTCCTCGACGGAACGTACGTGCTCCCTCCCATCCGCCGCATCGACCGATCACCGGGCCAGCCGATCATCAGGACGACCGTTCACCGGGGCGTCGGGGCGCCGGGGCAGGCAGGTCACCCGGGCGGGCAGGTCAGCCTCGACGATCATCGATGATGATGCGCAGCGGCGGCCGACGTCCCTCGCCGACCTCATCGACCTCCCCGAGGGATCCGAGCACGGTGACCGGCGGGCCGGCAGCCGGCCGGGAACCGTCCCGTGCGGCCAGCCGCACGGGCAACACCTGCTGATCGAGGAAATGTTCCCGTCCGGAAGGGCTCGTCGCGTAGTAGGCCACGGTGATGGAGGTGCCCCGACCGTCCCGCACGGTGCTTGCCGACGGACGGCCGAGGGATCCGGAATGCACCCGGGACCGACCGGAGTCGTTGCGGTCAGTCACGATTCCGGTGCTGTCCATGCCGCCAGCGATGTTGGCAATACTGGTGATACTGATGACATCGGTGGTATCGAGGCCGTCCGCGTCGACGGTGAGGATCATCGAGGTGGGGATCCGCGGATGGACCGGAATCGACAGGCGGCGGACACCCTCGGTGAGCACGACGCGGGCGGAACGGGCGCCCGCGGGCGCGGCATCCACTCTCAGGGTCACCGCCACCCGCCTGCCGCTCCTGACCGCCAGCCGTTCGACCCGCGCGGTGGAGGGCGAGGCGGGTGAGCGGTCGTAGGCCGATGCCAGGCGGAGCAGATAGGCCGGGCGGTCCGCGTGGTCAGCGGCCACGATGAGATCGTCGACCCCCCGCGACACGGCGAACAGCACAGGATCTTCGAGCTTCGGCCCGTTCGCGGTCACCGGAGTGGGATGCCCGAGAAACGGCGGGTTCGCCGCGACGAACACGAGCGGATCGCCCGGCAGCCGGTCCAGCATCGCGCTGAGGTCACGGTCGTGCCCGGTGAGCGTGAGGTTGGCGCGCACCGCCCCGACCAGGACGACGGCCGTGAGCGCCAGGATGGCGGCGCCGGTCCCCRCGACGGCGATGAGCCCGAGTCTTCGCCCGCGGGCGAAGACGGCTTCGCCGGCCCTGACCAGGCCCTCCGCGCCGAGGTGGACGAGCGGGATGAGCACCGGGACCAGGTAGAAAGGGCCGACGTAGCGGATGCCGCCCCACAACTCGGCCGCGTTCCACGCGCCCCAGAAGCCGACGTATCCGCCCAGGAAGAGCAGCCCACCCGCACCCAGGAGCGCGGCGGGTGCGGACAGCTGCCGCCGAGCCGCCACGACGATCGCGCAGCCGGCCAGCACCACTCCCCCGCAGGCCCAGCCGCCGAACAGCCACAGGTGGTCGCCGACCGACCGCAGCCCTTCGAGCAAGCCGAAGTCGTGCCTGCCGTCGCCGGGATACAGCTTGCGCACCCCGAAGCCGAGCTTGTCGTCGGGTTCAAGGAGCGTGAACGGCAGCCGCAACGGGTCACCGGTGGCAGCGGCGTTGCTGAGCAGGACAAGCGCCACGGGCGCGGCGAGCCCGCAAAGCAGCCACCGGCCCAGCCAGCAGCGCCCGCCCGTGGAGGTCAGGAGCAGCCAGATCGCGAGCGGAGCCAGGAGCAGGACGACGTCATACGGCCGCACCGCCGCCGCCACGCCGAGGGCGAGGCCCGCGACGACCACCGGTGCCGCCCGTCGGCGGCGCCGTCCCCGCAACACCCCCAGAACGGTCACCTGCAGCAGCACCAGGGTCGGCAAGTAGCTCAGCACCATCGCGCTCTGCAGGATCACCAGCGGGGAGAGGGCGAGCAGGGTCGCCGCCAACGCCGCGGTCCGCCGGCTACCGAAGAGCTCGACGCCCAGCAGGTAGGTGACGACGACCGCCGCCATGACGATCATTGCAAGCGCCGGATCGATGCTTCCCGTCAGCACGATGCCGATTGYGAAGATCGCGGGTACGAAGGGCGTGTACTTCAACACGTAGTGATCGCCGACAACGGTTCCCAGCCACGGCAGGTAGGACCGTGCCGGGTCCGGGGCGGGCGGGAACAGGCGGCCCTCGGCGAGGGTCCTGGCATGCAGGAGGTAGATGCCCTCGTCGTTGTTGACCGACAGGAACGGGAACACGGTGTGCCGGAGGACGACGGCGACCGCCGCGCTCAGAACGGCGAGCACCATCACGTACCGAGCGGGCCCCGAGATGCTCGCGAGACGAACGCGCAGCCGCTGGACGGGAGTCCGCCGACCGCGAGCGGCGTCGGAGGCCGGCGGCCCGGCCGGCGGTTGTTCTCCGTCCGGCCGGGGCCGCGGCGTGTCGTTCCGGGGCTCGGCGTCACCCCCGAGCCCAGTGTTACCCCCGAGCCCAGTGTTACCCCTGGGCACGGCGTCACCCCTGGGCGCGGCGACGACCACCGATCCGGGTGTCCCGTGCGCAAGGCCGCTCTCCAAGCCGGGACTCACGACAACCTGCGCATCGATGACGTCGAAGGGCGCCTGCGGCTCTGTCCCGGGTTCGACGGAGACAGGCCCCGTCTGCCCCATCTCGTGCCGGCTGCTCATCCACGGCACGGTACCCAGCGCCCTCGGCCGCAGCGGACGCAGGTCGGTCCGACTCGCCCTCCAGGTCCCCACCATCGGCTGGACGGTCAGGACAGGTCATGGGAGGAGGGAAACGACTGCCAGGGGGAATCGCCGACCGTCACCGCGGACGGGCGCGGTTCGCCGGGCGCCGCACCCGCGCCCTGGAGCCGCCCGGAACCCTCCGGCGGTCCCTCGGCCATCGACGCCATGGCCGTCGCGGCGGATGCCGCTCCGGCCGCATCCGCATCCGCATCCGCACCGGCGACCGGGAAGCCGGCCAGAGCGCCGTGCTCGGATCCCACCAGAGCGGATCCCACCAGAGCGGACGGATCACTGGGAACATCCGTCGCGGCCGCCGCCACCACCGCGGAGCCCGGGCGACGGGCAAGTCGCTCCGAGCGAGCCGCATGCCAGGTGAGCTCGGTTCCGACCGCATCCGCGTCGATCTCGTAGGTAACCCGCCGTTCCCCTTCGCCCGTCTCGAACGACCGCTGCCGCAGCCTGCCGTAGACGAGCGCGCGATCACCCCGGACGAGGCTGGCAGCGACGTTGTCCGCGAGCTGGCGCCAGCAGGAGACCCGCAGGAACAGCGTGGTTCCGTCGACCCAGYGGCTCTCGGAACGATCGAACCGGCGGGGCGTCGATGCGAGGCGGAAGGTGCATATCGACGCACCGTTGGCCGTCATCCGATGATCCGGATCGTCGACCAGGTTGCCGACAAGCGTGATGGTCGTCTCGAGCATGGCGTGCTCCTCGGGTCAGGGACGGATCCGCCGGGCTGGCCGCGAACGGCCTCTCCCACAGTGAGCCGTCACGGCGACTTCGGAAACCCTCGGTTGGTCGCCTGTGGATAACGAGGGTTCGCCCACAGGCCACGCATCCACGGACCCACGCGCACCGGCACGCCGACGCTCGGACCCCACGCCGGTCCGCGACGCATCCCGTCTGCCCACCTGCCACGGACGCCTCAGCGTCGTACCTCGGCCTTCCCAGGAGCTTGACCTTCCCAGGAGACGGCGCGTCCCCGCGTGTTCGATGCCTGGTCGAACCTTGCTACCCTGTTGTAGCTCCCCGGTGGGCCCATCCCCTGCAAGCGCGCCCGTAGCTCAGTGGATAGAGCGAGTGCCTTCTAAGCACCAGGTCGCAGGTTCGATCCCTGCCGGGCGCACTCGGGGATCAGGCTCGCATGCTGCGCCTTTTCGATCCCCTCGTCAGGCCTGCCGGGGGGCCGAGCCCCCCGACACCCCCACGTGCAGCAACCGGTGTAGCAACGAGTCAGGGTCGGGGCCCGGTCAGGTGGCCGTCGAGCCGGCCCAGAGCCCRCCGCTTCTCCCCCATCGAGGCGTGCGCGTAGATCGTCATCGTCACCTCGATCGCCGAGTGGCCCGCGATGTCACGGACGATGTGCGGCGGCACGCCGAGGTCCAGGAGCAGCGTCACGCAGGTGTGCCGCAGCCCGTGGAACACGACCCCGTCGAGCCCGGCCGCCTGACGCAGCGGCATCCAGAAGCGGCGCAGGTTGTCCGGTTCGATCGCCGTTCCGATCTTCGTGGTGAAGACGTGGTCCGTCGTCACCCAGCGGTCGCCGGCCGCGTCCCGTTCCGCCTGCTGGAGCTTGCGATGCTCGGTGAGTGCGTCGGCCACCAGGCCCAGGAGCGACAGCGTGCGCTCCGAGTCCTCCGTCTTCGGCGGCAGCAGCCGCAGCTCCCCGCCGACCCGCTGGAGCGTGTGCCGAATCGTCAGCGTCTCCCGGTCGGTGTCGATGTCCGACCACTGGAGCCCGAGCAGCTCCCCGCGGCGCATCCCGAGGAACAGCGCCAGGACCAGCAGCGCATACAGCCGATTGCCGGCAGCTTCATCGAGAAGCCGGTGTGCCTGCTCGACGGTCAGACCCCGGTCGACGTTGTAACGAGGGGTCGAGACCTGGACGAGCTTCGCCACGTTCCGTCGGATCAGTTCCTCGCGCACCGCCGCCTGGAGCGCGTTGCGGAGCACGGCATGCACGACCTGAACCTGACGCTTCGATGGACGGCGGTTGCAGCACTGGCCGACCGCGCAGCAGCGCCGTTCCTGTTCCGGCCGCGCCTTGTCCCTGCCCATTTCGCAGCACCGGCAGGTGGTTTCCGTCCGCCGGATGAACTGCCGGACGTCCGCACCGCTCAGCCTGTTCAGCCGCTTCTTCCCGAGCCCCGGGATGAGGTACAGCCGAACCGCCTTCTCATAGGTGACATAGGTGTTCGGCTGACGGTTCGGCTTCACCGTCTGCGCGAGCCAGACCGTCAGGAAGCGTTCGACGGTCCATCCGGTGGCGTCCGCCGGAATGCCCTGATCCGAGTTGGCCTGAAGCTCCGTGAGCTTGCCGCGGACGATCTCTTCCGACTTGCCGTAGACCGGCCGCCGCTTGGTCGTCCCGTCAGGCATCAGGACGTAGGCCGCGCCGACCCACAGGCCGTCTCCGCGCTGGTAGATGGAGCCCTGGCCGTTGGCGCGCTTCCTGCGCTCCTTGCGCCGGCCGTTCGACGAGCCGGGGGTGGTACTGGGCATGGGTGACTTCTCCTTGCCGGAAGAACGGGACAGGTTCACGCCGGCCGCGGGCGACGTTGCCCGGTTCCGGTGGCGTTCCGTTCTCTGGCGTTGGAATGGTCTGCCGGGGCGCCGGCCGCGTCCAGGGCGCCTACGGCGTCGCTACGCGATCGGCCTTCGGCCGACCCTGGACCCGTCCGACACCCTGACAGCTTGAAACGCCACCAGAGAACGGAAGAAAAATGTGGTTAGAGCAGGCAGGACTGCCGTTACGGACGGCTGATGTTCGCCGCCGCCGGATCCGTCGATGGATTTCCGTTCGCCGGGACCATTGCCGGAAGTCCAGGCACCTGGCGGAACACGAGCACCGCGTTCACGTCGCCGTAGTGCTCGGTGAAGAAGGCATCCGCGGGAAGGTTCGCGAGGATCGCCGCCAGGTCGCCGACGTCCGCGCCGGGCCGGATCGTCAGCTCGTGGTCACCGGTGTTGGTCTTGTGGGTCGCGACGAGCGGGGAGTCTCCGCCGGGGGTGCGCCACGCGCCGAAGTTGCCAGACGAGAAGATGTTCACAGGACTTCTCTCCTTTCCCGGAGCGGCAACACCTCCTTACGCGGGTCCTGCACCGCCGCCACCACCACAACCCCGGGCGCCCGACCCTGGGAAAGCAGCAGCGGCAACGCCGCCCCGATCCGCTTCTTCACCTCCCGGTCGGTCACATACGCCGTCAGGGAAGCGATCTCATCGACCACCACGACGATCAGCGGCTCACCGACCGTCGGGACGTGCAGCCGGGTGGTTCCCGCGAGCCGGAAGGTCCGGTCCCGCATGACGCTCACCGCGTCGTCGAGGAGATCCGCGATCGCGTCGGTGTCGGTCGCGAACCGGGCGAACAGYGGCTCCCCGAACGCCAGTTCCATCCCGCCCTTCGGGTCGCACACCCACAGCTCCACCAGCCCCGCCCGCACCGCCGGACCGAGACCGCGGACGAGCGACCACAGCACCGAGCCCTTACCCGCCCCGGTCGCCCCCGCGACGAGCACGTGAGTTCCCCGGACCGGCAACGTCCAGGGACGGYCGTCCTCGCACCGTCCGACGGGCACCGCCGACAGCCCGGCGAGCAGCCGCGACGCACGCCCGCCACGGCGGACGAGAGCGGAGGGAACAGCTCCGGAAGGGTCAGAGCCGGCAGGGTCGGCGGAGTCGTCCGGATCGGTGGTGTCGTCCAGGTCCGGCGGAGTGACCGGCCGGGTCAGCGGATCCCGATGGTGGAAGGAGACCCGGACGAACCGAAACGTCTCCGCCCGCACCTGGCAGCGCCGAGCCCGGAACACGTGCCGCAAGGCTTCGGCCTGCTCCGCMCACTCCGCAGTGGTCTGCCCCGGCAGCAGCTCCACCCGCAGCACGTCCACCGACCGCGACGAACGGATCTTCCGAATCCGCGGGAAGTACTCGTCGAACGTCACCTGATCACCGGTCGACGTCGGCATGCGGATCGCCAGGTCGGTGTGCACCATCGCCGGCTTCCAGCGCCACCGGTAGACGAACGTCAGCCGCGCCCGTCCCCACACCCACCAGGCCACTGGCCCGAAGGACCGCGGATGCACCCGCCACCACGCGACCGCCACCAGGACCAAGGCCGCGACGAGCACGGCCAGGCCGACGAGCCCCACCCGGTTCACCACCAGAAGCAGGCCGACCACGAACGCCACGGCGACGCGGTGACGCCAGCAGCCCCGCAGCGCCAGCCACAGCAGCTTGCCGGCCACCGCCACCAGCAGCATCCACACCGGCACGCGCACCTTGTCGACCCGCGAGGGAACCCGCGGGAATCGCTGGTCACCGTTGATTCTGGACATGGCAATACCACCTGTTTTCGAGCGCACGAAACACAGACCGACGGGATTGACGAACGAAGAGGGAAAGGCGAGAAACGGGAATTCGTTTCCTCGTGATGCCGACGACCGGCGGGAAAACTACGCGGCGCGCGGCCCGGCCATGTCGTCAGCCGGAGCCGCTACCGCCACCGCCGCCGCTTCGGCGGATTCCGTGGCTTCCTGGGATTCGAACTGGAACTTCTCGTAGGCGATCAGGTAGTCGTTGACCGCCGCGAGCAGCTTGTACGCGAAGTCGACATGCCGGGCGTCCGGTTCCCGCCCCAGCGCCGACACGCTCAGGCTCACCCGCCCCGCGTCCACGACCAGGATCGGCGCGCGGTCGGGGTAGGTGTGGCAGGTCACCAACCAGTCCGCGCCGACGGACAGGCCGAGCGTCGCGTACGACTGCTTCGGCTCGCCGCTCACGCCGCCGCCCCCGTCCGCCGCAGCGGGCCGACCTGCCGCAGGCCCACCGCGCGCAGGGCGTACCCCTGCTTGGGGAACTTCCCGTTGATGTCCACCCACGGTGTGATCGTCAGCCCCTCGAACTGCACCGGCCGGAACGGCGTGCCCGGCATCGCCTCCGGCAGGACCGGCTGCACCGCGGCGGCGACCTTCACCTTCAGCTCCGCCTGCCGGGCCGCCGGGTCGGGGTCCAGCACGCGGACCGCCCAGACCCGCTCGCCGGTGTTCGGGTCGCGCTCCTGTGGATCGGGAGCGTTCGCCTTTACCTTGTCGTAGTCGTTCGCCGCCTCCACGCCGAGGACGAACGCCCCCGCCGGGAACACGTCCTCGAAACGCACCGGAATGCGTCGCGGTATCGCCATAGTCCGTCTACCTCCGTAGGGTCAGCCCCGCCACCGGAAGTCCGGTTTCTGTCGGGCAGCACCTACTCTGAACCGCTCACGAACCGATCGCCAAGCGCTTTCGTATCTATGTATACGGAGTGCGGATGGAAATTATCCGGTGACCGTCTAGAATGCGTTTCCACGACAACGTTATCTTTGACGAGTGACAAGCGAACGGGGGGTTCCGCCGTACACGGCGCGAGGCAAGGTCGAGGGTGAGAACTGGCAGGCTGTCGCCRACGCCCTCAACGCCAGGATGAACCAGAAGCGGATGGGACAGCAAGCACTCGCCACCGCATCCGGCGTGTCCGTCGCGACGCTTCGCCAACTCCAGCGCGGAGCCCACGGCCGCCGGGTCCAGGACGCCACGCTGGCCGCCATCGCCCGCGCCCTGGACTGGCCGGACGACCACCTGGTCCKCGTGCTCGTTCCCGGCAAGCAGCCGGAGCAGCCGGCAGCAGCGACATCAGGCCGCCGCGCGGGCCGAGGAGGGGCAGGAACCGGCACCGACCGGCAGATTCTCGCCGTCCTGCTCCGGATCGAACAGCGTCTCGCCGACCTCTCGGAGCGCATCGCGCCCGCCGGAGCAGCCGGAGCGACCCAGCCCGGCCGCGCCCGAGGCAACGACGACGGGCCGACCCCGGCGGAGTAGTTCCCGCCCGAGCCGGCCCGTCGAGGTCCGGAACGTCGCCGAGTCAATCAGCCCGGCGCTGTGGTGCTGGCCACCGGTACTCCGATCGCGTCGAGCACGGTCCGGCGGACCGCTTCGAAGGCTTCGGCCTGCCCCGCCCGGAAGGCCGCCCGCTCCCCACGGGTCATCCACCGCGAGTCGGGCCGGGTCAGGCCCAGGGCGAGCGCCGTCCGCACGGCCGCACCTCCGCATCCCCGCCGGGACGGGCCCGGATCCTCGCCCCCGACTCCCGCCGCCGCACTGTCGCCATCCGGCAGCMGGTAGACGAGCACCACGTCGACATCGCCGAACGATTCGGAGTACTTCAACCCGCCCGGCATCCGGGACACGGCCCGCATGAGATCCGCCGAGTCCGAGCCCGGCTGGACGACGAGCGCCCACTCGTCCGGCCCCCACGGCATCATCACGACCGCCGACAGCATCTCCCCCGCACCACCGGCGCCGTCACCGGCCGCGGGCACCGGCGGAAGGAACGGACCCGACCGGGCCGCCGCACTCACGGCCACCGCCGACGGTCCGCGAAGCGCGCCGCCAGATCATCGGACCTATACCTCGTCCAGTCGACGGCCGCCGGCCGCACGTCGTGGACGAAGAAGCGGAGCGAGGTGACCTGGTAGTCGTGCCAGCCCTGTTCGATCGCGAACAGATCCGCCGCTGTCGCCCCGGGGAAGGTGATGACCGTGTCCCGTACCCGGCGGTCCCCGCCCGGCTCGAAGCGGACGATGCCGAACAGCAGCGGACCCGGGTCACCTCCACTCCCCCTGTCGAACATCACGATCCGTCCTCCACTGGTCGGTGGCGTGCGACAAAGCGCCGGAACCGGCCCGCAACAGGTGTCCGTCGCGCAGCGGAACCGACGCCCGCCCACCRTCCAACCGGACAGCCGGTCACGGAAGGCCGCCGGCCGTATACACCGAGACTTCCGATCTATACGGAGACCGGATATGCTCTGCGCGCCCGATCGAGGACAGACGGTCGGAGCACCTACCGTCCGGAGGCCGCCATGGTGTCCGTCCGTCGTCCGTTACCCCAGACCCCGCCGGGACTCTGGGAGCGACCCGAGATGGCCGACGCACTCGCCCGCCGCGACATCGGCACCGTCTTCAAGATCTACCGCCAGTGGACCGGCGCCACCCAGACGCAGATAGCCGCCGTGTGCGGCCTGCCGCAGTCCCACGTCAGCGACATCATGAACGGCCGCCGCCAGGTCACGAGCCTGGAGATCTTCGAGCGCATCGCCGACGGCATCGGCATCCCCCGCGGACGCATCGGGCTTGCCGAAAGACCGGGCGCCGTCCCCGAGCCCCGGACCGAGCCCGGGTCGCCGGCCGCGGACGTGCCGAGCGATGTCGTGCGCGTCTACCCCAGCCGCGCCGCCGTTCCCGCCGAGCTGTGGCGGACGCTGTTCGCCGGTGCGCGTCACCAGGTCGACGTCCTCGTCATCGCTGGCCTGTTCCTCCCCGACGGGCACGCCGACTTCACCGCCGTTCTCCGCCGCAAAGGCGCCGAAGGCGTGAACATCCGCTACGCCCTGGGGGACCCGGACTCCCCCGCCGTCGCCCTGCGAGGCGACGAGGAGGGCATCGGTGACGGACTCGCCGCCCGAACCCGGATCACCCTCACCTACCTGGCATCGTTGCGCGACGCGCCCGGAATCGAGCTGCGGCTACACGCCACCACGCTCTACAACTCCATCTACCGTTTCGACGGCGACATGCTGGTGAACACCCACGTCTACGGCGCCCCCGCCGCGCACTCCCCCGTCATGCACCTACGCGCCCAGCCCGGCGGACTCTTCGACCACTACGCCGCCAGCTTCGAACGCATCTGGGCCACCACCGAAGGAGCCTGACCCTCTTGGCACGGATCGACTACTTCAACGACCCGAACGCCCCCAAGGCGAACAGCGTCGTCCCGTCCGTCACCGCCGTGGTCACCGACGAGGCCGGGCGGATCCTCATGGTCCACAAGACCGACAACAACCTGTGGGCCCTGCCCGGCGGCGGCATGGACCTCGGCGAGTCCATCACCGACGCCGCCGTCCGCGAGACCAAGGAAGAGACCGGCATCGACATCGAGGTGACCGGACTCATCGGGGTCTACACCAACCCCCGGCATGTCCTGGCCTACGACGACGGCGAGGTCCGCCAGCAGTTCTCGCTCTGCTTCACCACCCGCAATCTTGGCGGAGAGCTACGCACCTCGAGCGAGACGAAGGAGGTCAAGTTCGTCGCGCCCGAGGACCTGGACGGGCTGAACATCCACCCATCGATGCGCCTGCGCATCGATCACTACCTGGAGAACCGGGCCACGCCCTACCTCGGCTGAACCGCCACGAGCCGTGCGGTCGTGCGTTCCACGGTGGCTTGCAGGTCCGCCCGAGCCCGGGTGACCGACCGGTGGACGATCGAGCCGTCGCCGTAGCGGGACAGGATCTCCGCGATCCGTTCGTCGAAGGTGAACCGCTGGCCCTGTGGCCCCGTCGTCATATCCGCGGCGCACAGCGCGTCCATMACCGGCGACACCTCCAGCTCCCACGCGGAGAGCTCCGCCGTCAGCCCCCGCTCCTCGGCTTCATACCGGGCACACGAGTGATGCGCGACCAGCGCGCACAGCCGCTTCGGCGCATCGTGGGATTCGAGGAACCGGGCGCCGTCCACGGGGTGGAACCGTAGGTGACCGATCGGCGGGGCGTACCCGATGTCATGCAGCCAGGCCGCCGCGACGAGCAGGTCACGCTCCTCCGGATCGACGGCCGCGGACACCTCCCAAGCAGCCGCCGCCACGGCCTGCACATGCCGCCACCGATCCCCCAACGGGGTCAGCAGCTCGCTCGCCAACCGCTCAGCAACCGCTACCTCCACCCGATCACGGTACGGCGAGCACCACCAGCCCGTCAGCGAGAGCCCGAGACTGCCGAATTACCCGAGTTAGGATCAAGTCGCGGTGCGGGCCGCGCCGCGCGACCGCCTGCGCGCGGCCTGGCGGCCGTGCTCGCCGGGCCCGTCGCACCCCGCACCGCGTAGACCATCCGAGGCGTTCGACGAAGGGCGCCGGTCGTCAGCGTGGGGTGAACCAGCCGGGGCACGGAACGCGGTTCTGCGGACGTTCGTCGCGCACGCCGGTGGGCAGCCGCAAAAAACGAGCAGAGGGCACGCCAGCCGACAGCCCCATCACCAGTGCCAGGGCGCTTCGCTCCTCCGACAGCCCGACCCGCCCGGCCTGCCAGCGACGAGCCTGTCTGCGGTCACCATTCGAGATCGTTTTGGCTTCGACCAGGTTGCTTCCGATCGCACCACGCCGTTAGACGCCTACAGAGGGCGGCACCGCCCTTGGCCTGACATGTCGTACCCAGATGGCAGACTGCTCCCGTGAGTTTCGATCTTGTGAGCTGGGAAGGCGAGCGACCAGCAGACAATCTGGCCGCAGGGTCCGCGTTCAACGAGATGTTCCAGCGCTACGACGACGACCCGGAGACGCCCGCCACGGACCTCATCGCCGCCTACTGTGAGGCTTTGACGCACCGGTGGCCGGATGACGACACCGCCCCGTGGTCGGTCACACCCCAGCCGTCCGGGCCATTCCTCTACCTCTGCGTCGTGTGGAGCATGGCCGAGGAGGTGTCCGCCTACACAGCCGAACTCGCGGCATCAATGCGTCTGGTCTGCTACGACCCCCAGGAGGAGATGCTGCTGCCGTAGTCGATGCTGCCGAGATGGCCGCGCTCTTTTGGGCGCACTTCCTCCATCCGTCAGGGAGCAGGCCRCAGTGGACGGCAGCCAGAGTGGCAGCCAAGCCCGCGAACACCAGCGGACGGTCACGGACTCGGCGGACGAGACCGAGCCTGTGACCGGCACCGGCGGACGACCACGGACACCGGCAGACGAACCACCGAAGATCTCTTATCCGCGGGTTACTCACTTCGCCATCCAGAGCCGACGGACGAGCCGGATGTTAGCGCAGACTGCCGGCTTTCTGCGAGTTCAATTCAAATGTCGTCAAAGAATCTTCGGTTAACTATGGCCTTTTCGTGCTGGACGATCTCCACCTTGACTCCAAGGTTGTATTCACGGAGGAGGTCACAGAGTCTATCCCCGTCGATCAGATCAACCGGAGGAGYGCCGTCGCGGGTTGCCTCCTTTTGAGCGGCAGAGGTGAACGATCCCGTCGTGATCAGAAGCCCTTTATCTCCCCTGCCCGCCATCGCCCCCCGGAAATCTCGGACAGCGCTCGGAGAAACACTTCCCTTGTACCGCTTACATTGGAAGAATACCGGGAAGCTGACGAGCGAGAGACGGTAGATTCCCAGCCCATCGATGCCACCATCGCCGGTGCCGCCGGTGACATTGACGCTGATAAACCCGGCCTCCCGGAGGAGCCGGCGAGCAAGGCGCTCGAATGCGTCGGGCGGCATCGCCATCACCGCTTCGAGCAATTCCTCTTTCCAGGCGATTTCCTGGTCTTTTTCTCCGTCGTCCGACGTCGCCTGTTCGTAGGTGGCCTTGGGTTCTGAATCGGCCGGCTTGCGCGCCTTCTCGGCACGTTCAGCGGCCCAAGCACGCTTGGCTTCAGCATGGATCTTGGGAATATCTGCCCTGTCAACGGAGCGCCCTGGTTCCGACAACGTCCAAACGCCACGACTGCTATTGTCGGTCAAGCCCATCATCTTCAGATAGGTACGAGCCCAGGCCAACCGATACTCGATCTCCGTCCGCGGCCCGTCTCCATGTAGCTGATCTTGCTGCTCTGGGCTAAACTTCTCCAGCTCGATGACTCGTTCATTAATCTCCGAGATCGCGCCGGACCCTCCAAGATCGCGCAGTGCGTTGATCGTCGGCCAGAGCAGCTGATCGTATGTYGGCACACCGACGTCAGGGCTCGTCACCCGGCGCACCCCTCCCCGATACTCGCGTAACACGATCTTAGAACGTCGCGCGACTTCCCCTGTACGCGCGG
>NZ_MOMD01000060.1:0-41544 GCF_001983015.1 Frankia sp. CcI156 | reverse complement strand
AGCGTGTGCGATGAGTGATCTCACCGGGAAAAGTGACCTGACCCTGAAGGCGGTGTTCGTCGACGCGTTGGACCGGTTCGGTGCGCGTCCCGCCCGTTTCGGCCGGCGGCGGGTAGACGGCGGCAAGTACCGACTGGTGGGTGACCCATCCCGCGACGGTATGGCCGTCGCTGGTGAGCACGGGCAGGCCCGGGGCGCCGGGGTCGTCGGTGAGTGCATGCAGGGCGGTGGCGACACTGTCGTCGACGGTGAGGGCGGGAGGGCGGACAGCGAGGTCGCCAGCGGCGCGCTGCTCGGCCCGGGCGTCGGTCTCGAGGGCGTGGGTGACGGCCGGTGTGGTGATGATCCCCTGGTAGTGCCCGTGTCCGTCGGTGACGGGGCGGGCGGGGAACGGCGAGCCGGCGAGCAGGGCGGCGACCTCGGAGAGGAGCGCGCCGGCCGGGACCGGCGGGGGCGGTGACCGCATCGCGGCGGTGGCCGGGATGGCCCGCAGGCGGCGCAGGTCGTGGGAGGCGTCGAGGTCGACGCCACGGCGGGTCAGCTTCAGGGTGTAGATGGTGTCGGTGCTCAGGAGCCGGCTGGTCAGGGTGGCGACGACGACGGCGGTCATCAGGGGGAGGATGATCGTGTACTCGCCGGTGAGCTCGAACAGGATGAGCACGGCGGTGATGGGCGCGCGGGCCGCGCCGGCGAAGACGGCACCCATGCCGACCAGGGCGTAGGCCCCGACAGGGGCGATGGTGCCCGGGGCGATATGGTGGGCGAGGGTGCCGAAGGCGGCGCCGGTGGACGCGCCGATGAACAGGGACGGGGCGAAGACGCCGCCGGAGCCGCCGATGCCGATGGTGAGACTCGTGGCCACGATCTTCCCGCCGATGAGGACGAGCAGGAACCACAGGGCGTACCCGCCGTGAACGGTGTGTTCGAGGACCGGGTAGCCGACGCCATACATCTGGGGCAGGGCGAGCAGGACGGTGCCGAGGAGCAGGCCGCCGACAGCGGGGCGTAGCCATTCGGGGCCGCGCCAGGCCCAGTCGCAGAGGTCCTCGATGAGATAGAGCAGGCGGGTGAACAGCACGCCGGTTAGGCCGGCCACCACGCCGAGCAGGATGAACAGGGGGTATTCGCCCTGGCTGTGAAGGGCGAAGGTGGGCAGGCTGAGAAAGGGAGTGTCACCGAAGGCGGCGCGCCCGATGACGCTGGCGGTGACGGCGGCCAGCACGACGACGCCGAAGGCCTCGGCGGTGAAGGTCCGCAGGATCACCTCCAGGGCGAACAGGACGCCGGCGACGGGGGCGTTGAAGGTGGCGGCGATGCCGCCGGCGGCGCCGCAGGCGACGAGGATCGGCAGCCGGCGGCCCGGCACGCGCAGGAGCTGGCCGAGAGCCGACCCGAGGGACGCGCCGATCTGCACGATCGGGCCTTCCCGGCCGACCGACCCTCCGGCACCGATGCACAACGCCGAGGCCAGTGACTTCACCGCCGAGACGCGGGGGGAGATGCGGCCGTCGCGTTCGGCGACGGCGGACATCACTTCGGGGACTCCGTGGCCGCGGGCCTCCCGGGCGAACCGGTGGATGAGCGGTCCGTAGACCAAGCCTCCGATCACCGGGACGGCCAGCAGGAACCAGAAACCCAGGTCCGGGATGTGGGGGTTGGGCAGCCGTCCGCCGACCGAGCAGTCCGCCCGGCCGCAGAACACCTCTGTGAAGAGGTTGATCAGCCCGCGGAAGGCGACCGCGCCGAGCCCGACCCCCGCGCCGATCACGACGGCCAGGGCCGCGAGGACGGCGCCGGCTCGGTGCTGGTAGATCTCCGGACGGGCTGCCCATCGGGTGGAGATCCCGCGTRACGTCACCGGCATGTTTGCACCATACAACTGTTGCTTTGTGCTTGTCATGATCCGGTCCGAGTAGAGATCGCGTTGCGCGGTAAAACGGTGACATGGCATGCCCGCCGGATGGCTCCGCCCTGCCGCCCTCGGTTCCCGACCCCGCGGGAGTGCCGGGCGTGGACGTCGACGAGGTCACCGATGCGGTCCTGACGGCATCCCGGCTGCTGGTGGCGGTGTCGGCCCGCTCGATCGCCGCCGTCGGCGAGGATGTCACCCTGCCGCAGTTCCGGATGCTCGTCGTGCTCGCCGGGCGTGGACCGCAACGCGCCGGGGAGCTCGCCGAGTCGCTTGACGTGCACCCCTCCACGGCCACCCGGATGGCCGACCGGCTCGTCGTTGCCGGGCTGATCCTCCGAGTCGGCAACCCGCGTAACCGGCGGGAGGTCATCGTCGAGCTGACCGGGCCGGGCCGGCGCCTCGTCGACGAGGTCACCGCCCGGCGCCGGGCCGAGATCGCGACGATCGTCGCCCGGCTCGCTCCGGACGTGCGGGGCAGCCTGGTCGGCGCGTTGCGCGCCTTCGCGGACGCCGGCGGCGAACCGGCGGCGATATCCGGTCGGGACGCCTCGGCCCTCGGCTGGACCTGACCGGCCTTCGCGGGTGGCCGACAAAATCTTCGACCCAAATCTTCGACGTCACGTAGAACATTCGGTCGGGAAGGCTCCTACACTCTGACGGCATGGAGGCGTCCGCCGGAGCGGGGGCACGCGTGATGCGAACAACCGTGTTCGCCGGCACATGCGTGGCCCTCTCCGCGCTTGCCCATCTCGCCGGGCACGGTTCCGCCCCGGCCGGGCCGGGTGGAGATCCCCTGGGGTATCTCATCCGAATCATCGCCGAAAGTGACGGGTTCGCGTCACACCGTGTCGCCGGGGTGGTACCCAGTCTGGAGTTCTCCCATGCCCTACATGCCGGCGCCTCGCGMCACCCGGTTCCGCCGTGGCCTGTCCACCCCCGCCGGGACCGACCGCCCGTTCCTTCCTCCCGGCCGGACATTCCTCGTTCCCGTCCTCCCCCTCGTCCTTCTCGTCGCTCTCGTAGCGATCTCCAGCTGTTCCTCGGGAGGCTCCTCGGCGGGCCCGTTGGTGCGCGGCGCATCCACGTCACCGAGCGCGGGGATCCGCGGCACCACGCTCGGCGCACCGATCGCGATGCCRGACCTGCGTCTGACGGACACCGCCGGGCGGCCCTACGACCTGCGCCCGCATGCCGCGGGCCGGCTCACCCTGCTGTTCTTCGGCTACACCCACTGCCCGGACATCTGCCCGACGACGATGGCCGATCTCGCCGCCGCGTTGACGCAGGTCTCCCCGGCCGTGCGCCGGCAGACGAGCGTCGTGTTCGTCACCTCGGACCCGGCGCGGGACACCCCGCCGGTGATCCGCCACTGGCTGGACATGTTCGACCACACCTTCGTCGGCCTGACCGGTGACGTGAAGACCATCGACACCGCCGCGCGCAGCGTCGGGGTGCCGCTGGAGCCGCCGCGACGGCAGGCCGACGGGAGCTACACCGTGGACCACGGTGCTCAGGTCCTGGCATTCACGCCGAAGGGCCAGGCGCGTGTCGTCTACCTCGCCGGCACCCCGGTGGCCGACTACGCCCATGACCTCCCGCTGCTCCTGCGGGGCGACGCGTGACCGGCGACGCGCCGACCGACGCGCCGACCGACGCGCCGACCGACGCGCCGACCGGAAGCCCGGGAGCCGCGCCGGTCGACGAGCGCGGACGGCCGGGGCCGGACCGCCGTCGGCTGCTGGGCGGCGCCGGGCTGCTCGGCCTCGGTGGCGGAGTCGTCCTCGGCACGGGGGTCGCCCTGGGCACGCAACGCCTGCTACCGGACCGGCCGAACCCGGTCGAGGCGGCTCGCCGCGCCGCGGTGGCCGCCGTGGCCGGTGACGGCCGTCACCAGCCCGGGATCGCCGAACGGGCCCCCGCGCATCTGATCTTCACCGCCTACGACCTGATCTCGACCGAGCCGACGGCGGTCCGATCCGCCCTCGCCGCGCTGCTGCGGACCTGGACGTCGGCCTCGGCGGTGTTGATGCGCGGCGAACCGACCGCCGGCGCCGAGCGGGACACGGCGGGGCTCGGGCCGGCCGCCTTGACGGTCACCGTCGGGCTCGGCGCGTCAGCGTTGCGCCGCGCCGGCCTCGACACGCGGATTCCCGGTCCGCTCGCGGACATCCCTGCCCTGCCCGGCGACCGGATCGACGCGGCCCGTGGCGGCGGGGACCTCGCCGTGCAGGTCTGCGCGGAGGACCCGATGGTCGCTTACTCGGCGGCCCGCCAACTGCGTCGCATCGCCGCTGCGTACGTCCAGCCCCGCTGGGTGCAGCGAGGGTTCCAGCGCACCGCGGCCGGTGCCGCCGACCCCGATGCCACCCCGCGTAACCTGATGGGGCAGGTCGACGGCACCGACAATCCCCGGCCGGGCACGGCACAGTTCGACCTCGCGGTGTGGGCCGCCGACGGGCCGGCATGGATGCGAGGCGGGACCTACGTCGTCTGCCGGCGGATCCGCATGCTGCTCGACAGCTGGGACCGGCTGACCGAGGCGGCGCAGAGCGAGGTCATCGGCCGGCGCAAGTCCGATGGCGCACCGCTGTCCGCCCCGCCCGCCGACCAGGGCGGGGGCGAGACGACAGCGCCGGACTTCGCCGCCCGCACTGCCGACGGCCGGCCCGCGATCGCCGTCAACGCCCACAYCCGACTGGCCCATCCGCAGTTCCACGGCGGCGTCGCGATGTTCCGCCGCGGCTACTCCTACGACGACGGCCTCGACGCCACCGGTGAACCGGACGCGGGGCTGTTCTTCCAAGCCTACCAGGCCGACCCACGTACCGCCTTCGTTCCCGTCCAGCGCGCCCTCGCCGCCTCCGACGCGTTGAGCACCTTCATCCGGCATACCTCCAACGCCCTGTTCGCCATCCCACCCGCCCCGCCGCCGGGCGGCTTCCTCGCTCAGCAGCTCCTCGATGGCGCATGAGCGCACCCCGACCTCGCGGAGACACCATGACCCGGGACACCTCATCTCTGATCGATCTCGGCGAGCGCGGAAGGCGTGGGCGCCGTGCCCGGGTCGCGCTGGCCGCTGTCACTGTCATGGCGGGGGCGGCGGCCGCGGCCACCTGGTGGACCCGCCGCCAGCCGACGACACCCCTGTTGCCGGTTTCGTGGTGCCGCTGGGGCCAGGGCGACGGGCCGCCCCCGCTGACCCCGGCGCGTCTGGTGGACACCTGGCAGCTTGACGCGGCCGCGCTCGCCTTCCTCGTGCCGGTCACTGTCCTGTACCTGTGGGGCGTCGCCCGGGTCCGCGCCCGCCATCCCGCGCGGTCCTGGCCCTGGCCCCGCACCTGCGCCCACCTCGCCAGTGTCGCGGTGGTGGTCCTCGCGACGAGCAGCGCCGTCGGCGTCTACGATGAAGCGCTGTTCAGCATGCACATGGTCCAGCATCTGATGCTGATCATKGTGGCGCCACCGCTGTTCGTCGCGGGCCGGCCCCTCATCCTCCTGCTGCACGCTGTCGGCAACCCCCTGCACACCAKGGTCCGTAAGATGATCCGCTCATGGCCGGTCAGCGTCCTGGTCTCCCCGCCCGCCGCCCTCGCCGGCTACGCCATCACGATCATCGGAACCCACCTCACCGGCTTCATGAACGAGGCGATGGCCCGGCCCTGGCTCGGCCAGCTCGAACACGTTCTCTACCTCGCTGCCGGCTACCAGTTCTTCGTGCTGCTCGTCGGCGACGAACCGATCCGCTGGCGGTTGTCCATGCCCGGCCGGCTCGCGCTCGTCATCCTGTCCATGGGCGTCGACACCCTCGTCGGCGTCGTCCTGCTACAGTCCCGCACCCCGATTGCCATGGCACCGCACACCTGGGGCAGCAGCCCCCTGCTGGACACTCAGACCGGCGGCGCTATCATGTGGGTCGTCGGTGACGGGATCATGGTTGTGCTCATCGTGCTGCTGTTTCGGGTATGGACGCGTAAACCCGAGCCGGTGCGCCGGGCCCGTTCGAGCTGGCTGGAACGGGCCCGTACCGCGACCTTTGCCACCCACACCGGCCACGAACCCGCCCCCACCACCATGGTGGTCGCCAGACCGGCCGCCCGGGCGCGATCCGTCGACCTCGACGATGATGAGGCGAGCTGGCGGGCGTACAATGACTGGCTCGCTCGCCTGGACACGACCCGTTGACCTGGGCGGRCACGACCGTTGACCGGTGCGACCGCGGTAGCCGAGACCGTGGCAGCCTCAGCGGCAGGACCGCCTCCCGGTCGTCATGGATCGGTCCTCTCCCGTTCCCTGCTCGCCACTGGGTGGCGAGCGGCGGGCTGATGGACGTACAGCTCGCGCCGCCGCGGGGTCATGGCCGCGGGGACGGGCTCCGGCAGCCGGTAGCGGGCGGGATGCTGGTGCTCGGCGTACAGCCGGCCGGCATTGTAGACCCGGGGGAATTTCCAGAGCATCCGTGGGAAGTTCGTCTGGCCGCGCGCCAGGTTCGCGGCGACGATCCGGGCGGTCGCGGCAAGCGCCTTCGCGCCCAGGTGTTTGCGGTTGAGGACCGCCTGGGTGGCGACGAGCTCGCGGTAGAAGCGGTCGAGGGGGAGCCGGGTGGGGACGACGGCGTGCTGGATGTCGAACAGCCGGTAGTCCAGGGTGGTGAGCCGCCGGGACTGGGTGTGCCAGATCTCCGTACCCGGATAGGGGGTGCACACCGTGAGATGCACGATTTCCGGCACCGACAACGCCCATTCGCGGACGAGACGGAACTGCTTCTCGTCCCAGTCCGGGTCGGCGATGAGGTTCACCGCGACCGTGATGCCGATCTTTCGGGCAACTTCGAGGGCGCGGATGTTCTCGTCCGGGGAGATCCGCTTGTGGTAGASGTCCAAGCCGTCCGCGTCGAGGGCTTCCATGCCCAGAAACATGTATTCGAGGCCGAGGCGGCGCCAGCGCTCGAACACCTCGGGATGGCGCAGCAGGACGTCGCTACGGGTTTCCAGATAGTACCGTTTGCGAATCCCTCGGCGTTCGACCTGATCGGCGATGGCCATGCCGTGTTCAGGCCTGATGAAGGCGACGTCATCGACGATGAAGACGTTCGGTTCCCGGATGGCGGACAGTTCCTCGCCGGCCGCGTCCGGGGAGAGGCGGCGGTAGCTGCGGCCGTAGAAGGTCCAGGCGCTGCAGAAGGAGCAGTCCCATGGGCAGCCGCGAGTGAACTCGACCGAGGCGCACGGGTCCAGTTCCCCGATGAAGTAGCGGCGGCGGTGGGCCAGCAGATGGCGGGCCGGTAGCGGCTCGTCGAGGCCGGGTAGCAGGGCCGGGGTCGGGCCCGCCCCGTCGGCGGTGACCGCGCCCGGGACGTCCGCGAGACGGGCGCGGTCGGCTTCGAGGATGCGTGGGGCGACCACTTCGCCCTCGCCGCGCGCGACCACATCGAGTGCGCCGTCGCACTGCTTCAGCAGGTGCTCGGCGATGAAGGAGACGCTGTGGCCGCCGGCCACGACCAGGCAGTCGGGCAGTTCCCGCTTCGCCCGGTGCGCGAACTCGATGACCTCGGGGACGTTCGCGAGATAGTTCACCCCGAACATCACCGCGTCGGGACGGCACTTTCGCAGGTGGCGCGCGTAGGCGGCCGGTTTCTCCACCTGAAGATCGAGCATGCTCACCTCGTGGCCCGCGGCGAGCAGCGCGGCCGCCACCCGTTCCAGCCCCAGCGGTTCGAGCCGTAGGAAGATCTTCGAGTACATCAGCGCGCTGGGATGAACCAGCAGGACACGCATGTTGCTCCTCTCGCCTGTTCGGGGACGGATCTAGGTGTTCGAGGGCGGGCCTGGGCGGATCGGACTGATGCGGACTGATGCGGTCCCGCCCCGAACGTGCGTGCCGGGGACCCTGYGTGCCGGGTACTGCCCGTGGGTCGCCCGTGGGTCGCTCTCCGCCCGGGCGCCGACTCCGCGTCGCCTGTCATCTTCCTGTTCCTGCCCCGGGATGCCGGCATGACTCGGGAACGAACCTTACATTCGGCTGACAATGACGTCGGTGCGTCGGGCGACGGTCCTTCAACGGCACGAGAGACCGGCCGGGACCGGCCGCGACGAACGGGTTTGACGGTGGCGTGCACCGTCCATACCCAGACTCACGGTGCTGGTGCGAGCGGCGGTCGGCTGATCGATGGGTGGGAGGGAAGCGCAGCTATGTCACAGGTCGCGGACTATGTCCTGCAGCGGTTGACCGGCTGGGGTGTTCACCGCATATTCGGCTATCCCGGGGACGGCATCAACGGCTTCCTCGGGGCTTTCGACCGGGCCGGCGGTGATCCTGGGTTCCTGCAGACCCGGCACGAGGAGATGGCGGCGTTCATGGCCTGCGCGCACGCCAAGTTCACCGGTGAGGTAGGCGCGTGTGTCGCGACMTCCGGCCCGGGGGCGATCCATCTGCTCAACGGTCTCTACGACGCCCGGCTCGACCATCAGCCGGTGCTGGCGATCGTCGGCCAGCAGCGGCGGACCTCCCTCGGCGCCCACTACCAGCAGGAAATCGATCTGATCTCGCTGTTCAAGGACGTCACCGAGTACGTGCAGTACTGCATGGCCCCGCCCAGCGCCCGTCATCTCGTCGATCGGGCGATGAAGACAGCGCTGTCCAGCCGGGCGCCGGTCTGCCTGATCTTCCCGGAGGATGTCCAGGAGGAGAAGTACACCGAGCCTCCGCATGAGCACGGGGCGGTGCGGACCAGCATTGGCTGGACGAAACCACGCATCCTGCCGGATCCGGACGAGGTGCGCCGCGCCGCCGCCGTGCTGAATCGGGGCCGCCGGGTGGCGATGTTGATCGGGCAAGGGGCGGCCGGCGCCCGCGAGGAGGTGACGGAGGCCGCCGACCTGCTCGGCGCGGGTGTCGCCAAGGCCCTGCTCGGCAAGGATGCGCTCCCCGATACCCTGCCGTTCGTGACCGGCCCCATCGGGCTGCTCGGCAGCGAAGCCAGCCACAAGATGGTGATGGGCGCCGACACGCTCCTCCTGGTCGGGACGAGCTTCCCCTACTCGGAGTGGCTGCCGCGGGAGGGCCAGGCCGCCGGCGTCCAGATCGATATCGACGGCCGGATGATCGGTATTCGTTATCCGATGGATGTTCATCTCGTCGGCGACGCGGCCGAGACGCTGCGCCAGTTGATTYCCCTGCTCATCCGCAAGGAGGACCGTTCCTGGCGGCGGTTCATCGAACGGGAGGTGGCGACCTGGCAGCGGGTGCTGGCGGACCGGGCCAGGCTGCGGGCGGATCCGATGAACCCGCAGATCGTCGCGTACGAGTTGGACAAGCGACTGCCCGATAACGCGATCCTCACCGCGGACTCCGGGTCGGCGACCACCTGGTGGGCCCGTTACCTGCGCATCCGTGGGGACATGAAGGCGTCGTTGTCGGGAACCCTGGCGACCATGCTGCCCGGAGTGCCCTACGCGGTGGCGGCGAAGCTGGCCTATCCGGAACGACCGGTGATCGCGTTCGTCGGCGACGGGGCGTTCTCGATGCTGGGCATGAACGAGCTGTTCACGGTCAAGCGGTACTGGGAGAGGATGAACACCGATCCGCGGCTGGTGTTCACCGTGTTCGTGAACGAGGACCTCAACCAGGTCTCCTACGAGCAGCGGGTGATGGCGGGTGATCGGATCAATGTCGAGACGCAGAAGATCCCGTATGTGCCGGCGGCGGATTTCGCCCGGCTCCTCGGTTTCACCGGGATCCGCTGCGACTCGCCGGACAAGATCGGTGCCGCGTGGGAACAGGCGCTGGCTGCGGACCGGCCGGTTGTGCTTGAGGTCGTTGTCGACGCGAAGGTGCCGCCGCTGCCGCCGCACGTCCGGCCCGAGCAGATGCGCAAGACCGCCCGGGCGTTCCTGCAGGGCGACCCAGAGGCCGTCGGCATCGCCGTGCAGGGCTTCAAGGGCAAGTGGCAGGAGGCGAGGGAGCACCTCCCGCACGCCGCCCGCAGGTAGTTTCCCCACCTGCGATCTGCCCGTTCCCGCCACCCCGCCCGGGGAGGCCATCCCCTACCTCGGGCCCCTACCTCGGGAGGTAGCCGCTGTGCCGGCGATCGAGCGCCTGGGCATCGCGGCCTGTGCCGTGCCGAGGTGCCGTGTCGGCAGCTGTCGTGCCGGCAGCGGAACCCCTACGTCGTGCCGACAGCCGAGGGAGTGACAGCCCGGTCCGGGGAGTGGCGGGGCAGGGAAGGGGGTGGGCATGCCGGATGTGGAGGGCACGCGCCGATGACAGCGGAGCGGAGCGAGCGGGACGATAATCCGGGGCTGGTGCCGACGCTGCGTGAGTTCGCCCTGCTCGCGGACGGGGAACGGGGTGCGCTGATCGGCCCGGACGGCCGCGTGTGTTGGATGTGCGTGCCCTCGTGGGCGGACGACGCGGTGTTCTCGACGCTGATCGGTGGCGCCGGCTCCTACTCGGTGACTCCGGCGACCGCCTTCACCTGGGGCGGTTACTACGAGGACCGGTCGTTGATCTGGCACAGCCGGTGGGTGACGCGGGCGGGCGTGGCGGAGTGCCGGGAGGCTCTCGCCCTCCCCGGGCGGCGGCACCGTGCGGTGCTGCTGCGCCGGATTCTCGGGGTCGAGGGGACCGTGCCGGTGCGGGTGACGCTGGATCCGCGTCCCGGGTTCGGCCGGCGGGCGGTGGCGGGGCTGYGGCAAGACGGGCCGGACGGGCCGGACGGGGTGGAGGCCTGGTGCGGGCGAGTCGGCGAGCTGGAGCTGCGCTGGTCGGGACGGCTCGCGGCGGTCGCCCGGATCGACCATGATGCGGGCGGTGGCAGTCTCGTCGCGGAGCGCCTGGTGCGGGCCGGCGACTGTCTCGATCTTGTGCTGGAGCTCGGTGAGCTGCCGGCGGACCGTCCGGTCCCGGACGTGCTGTGGGCCGAGACGAAGCGGGCCTGGCGGTCCGCGGTACCGGAGCTGCCGAGCCTGGCCGGTGTCCGCGACGCTCAGCACGCGGTCGCGGTGCTGCGCGGGCTGACCGGCGGCGGGCACGGGATGGTGGCCGCGGCCAGCACCTCCCTGCCCGAGCGGGCCCGTCAGGGCCGCGACTACGACTATCGGTATGTCTGGATCCGAGATCAGTGCTACGCGGGGCTGGCGGCCGCGCGGGCCGGCCTCGACGGGCTGCTCGACGACGCCGTCACGTTCGTCACCGAACGGCTGTTGGCGGACGGCCCGAACCTGCGTCCGGCCTACACCGCCCGCGGTGGCCCGATCCCGGACGAGCGCCGACTCGATCTGCCGGGGTACCCCGGCGGCGACGACGTGGTCGGGAACAAGGTCGGCCACCAGTTCCAGCTGGACGTCTTCGGGGAGGCGGCGCTGCTGCTGGCGGCCGCGGCGCGGCGGGGCCGGCTGACCGATGACGCCCGGCGGGCCGCGGCGGTGACCGCCGGGGTGATCGCGGCACGCTGGCGGATCCCGGACACAGGGGTCTGGGAGCTGGAGCCGCGGCACTGGACGCACAGCCGGTTGACCTGCGCGGCAGGGCTGCTCGCCTTGGCCGGCGTGGACGGCGCCGGGGTGGGGGAGGCCGACGGCTGGCGGGCGCTGGCAAGGCGGCTGCTCAGCGCCGCCCGCGAGGAGATGCGGCATTCGAGCGGGCGCTGGCAGCGGGCGACCGACGACCCRCGGGTGGACGCGGCGCTGCTGCTGCCCGCGGTGCGGGGAGCGGTCGACGTCCGCGACCMGGTGTCGGTGGCGACGCTGCGGGCGGTGGCCGAGCAGCTGACCGACGACGGCTACGTCTACCGATTCGATCATGCCGGGATCCGGCTCGGGGTGGCCGAAGGGGCCTTCCTGCTGTGCGGCTTCTGGCTGGCGCTGGCCTACCACCGTGCCGGCCGGCACGATCAGGCCCGGCGGTACTTCGAGCGTGGCCGCGCCGCCTGCGGGCCGCCCGGCATCTACGCCGAGGAGTTCGATGTCACTCAGCGCCAGCTGCGTGGCAACATTCCCCAGGCGTTCGTCCATGCCCTGGTTCTGGAGACTGCCGYCACCCTCCGACCCCTCGACGGCACCGACCCGGGATGAGGCGTCTCTGTCACGGCCCGGCGGCGGTCGCGGATCTGTGGGGAGTGGATTTTCCGGTGGCCGGGCGTTTCAACGCGGCGGAGGTTGGTAGAGACGTGATGCACTGCCGGTACATCCATACGCCGACGAGCGGGTGAGCCATTCGTAGCGGGTGATCCTGGCGGCATGTCCGGTTGTCGAGACCGCCCGTTTTCGCTGGCTTGAATAGTATGCGAGGAGGAACTCGTGCCCGACGTGGCCGTGTCTGGTCGGATGGCCCGATGACGGTCGAGGTCCGTCCYTTTCCGCCGAGTGTCGGGGAGCAGCGAGGGGAGCCGCCGACGGCCCTKGACATCCTCGGTACGACCGATCACAAGTCGATCGGTCTGATGTATCTGGTGACCTCGTTCGGGTTCTTCCTATTCGCCGGGATCCTCGCGATGCTAATGCGGGGGGAACTGGCCCGGCCCGGTCTACAGATCGTCTCGAACGAGCGGTACAACCAGTTTTTTACGATCCACGGCACGGTGATGATGCTGTTGTTCGCGACCCCGCTGTTCTCCGCGTTCGCGAACTATCTTGTCCCGTTGCAGATCGGGGCGCCTGACATCGCCTTCCCCCGGTTGAACGCCTTGGGCTACTGGCTGTATCTGGTCGGCGGTCTGATCGTCGTCTCCGGGTTCCTGACCCGGGGCGGGGCGGCGGACTTCGGCTGGTTCGCGTACTCCCCGTTGACCTCGGCGCAGTACTCGCCGCACCTCGGCGGTGATCTGTGGGCGGTGGGCCTGGTGATGTCCGGGCTGAGCACCGTGCTGGCGAGCGTCAACTTCATCACCACGATCATCACGCTGCGCGCGCCGGGCATGCTCCTGTTCCGAATGYCGATCTTCACCTGGAACGTGCTGATTACGTCGGTGCTGGCGCTGCTCGCGTTCCCGGTACTCACCGCGGCCCTGCTGGCGCTGGAGGCCGATCGCCGGTTCGGCGCCCACGTGTACGACGCGAGCAACGGAGGAGCGATCCTCTGGCAGCACCTTTTCTGGTTCTTCGGTCATCCCGAGGTCTACATCGTCGCGCTGCCCTTCTTCGGCATCGTYACGGAGATCCTGCCGGTGTTCAGCCGTAAACCGATTTTCGGGTACCGGGGGTTGGTCTTCGCGACCGTGGGAATCGGCGCGCTGTCGATGGCGGTGTGGGCGCACCACATGTTCGCGACCGGTGCCGTGCTGCTGCCGTTCTTCTCTCTGCTGTCCTTTCTGATCGCCGTCCCGACYGGGGTGAAGTTCTTCAACTGGATCGGCACCATGTGGCGCGGAACGATCATCCTGAACACGCCAATGCTGTTCTCGATCGGATTCCTTATCACCTTCCTGTTCGGTKGGCTGACCGGGGTCACCCTGGCCAGCCCACCCATCGACTTTCACGTCACCGACAGCTATTACGTCGTGGGTCATCTGCACTATGTCCTGTTCGGGACAATCGTCTTCTCCGCGTTCGCCGGTGTGTACTTCTGGTTCCCCAAGGTGACGGGAAGGTTCCTGAACGAGAAGTTGGGGAAGCTGCACTTCTGGAGTCTTCTCGTCGGTTTCCACGTGACGTTTCTGCCGATGCACTGGCTGGGTGTCAGGGGAATGCCGCGGCGGGTCGCCGACTACCTGCCCACCGACGGTTTCACCACGCTGAACACGATCGAGAGTGCCGGCTCCTTCCTGCTCGGCCTGTCCACCCTACCGTTTCTGTACAATGTTTGGCGGTCGCTGCGGCATGGTGAMCCGGCGACCAGTGGTGACGCCTGGGGCTACGGGAACTCGTTGGAATGGGCGACGTCCTGCCCACCACCGAAGCACAACTTTCACCAGATACCCCGTATCCGATCCGAGCGGCCGGCCTTCGACCTGAACCACCCCCGGCAGGGGCCGGAGGGGCGGGAAGGTCGCCAGCGGCAGCCGCGCCGGGTCGACCAGAGGCACCGGCGCGAGCTGGYCTCCGTCGAGGGGGAGACGGCCTCGCGGCGTGATACCGCRGTGGACCCGGACGCGGCCGGGTGATTACCTCCGCCCGGCTGTTCGCCGTTCTGGCTCTGTTCTTCCTGGTCACCGGCGGGGTGTACCTGTTCACCGGACATGACCCGGYAGGTGCGGCCGCGCTCATCTTCAGCATGGTGATGAGCCTGTTGGTCGCTGGATTCCTCTGGTACACCGGCCGGCGCAGCCGCCTGCCCGCCGACGACAGCCAGATCGAGATCCCCGAGGGGGCCGGTGACATCGGCTTCTTCAGCCCGTTCAGCTACTGGCMGGCGGCGATTGCGGTCAGTTTCGGGCTGCTCCTGCTGGGGCCGATCATCAGCTACTGGCTGCTGTTCATCGGTGGCGTGCTGACCGCGATCACCATCGTGGGCCTGGTGTTCCAGCACGAATCCACYGATGAGAAGAACTCGCAGGACGCCGCCCGGGGTCACGGCACCTCCGCACCGGGCGAGGGCCGGTGATGGTCGATACAGGGGCGCCGGTGAAGGCCGGTGAAGGCCGGTGGGGGCCGCCACGGCGGCGTACGGCGATGAGCCCGAAGGAGGAGTATATGATCTTTCCACGCGGTCTGGCGATCTCTGCGGCGTTCGCGACGCTTGCCGGTGCGCTGTTCGCTGTCGATGCCGTGGTCGTGACGAGCCGGGCACTGGGTGACACCCTCGTGCTCGCCGGCGCCGTGTTCGCCTTCGGGGGCGTGATGGCACTGCTTCCGCGGGGACGGCGTTGACTCCGGCGGGCTCCGCCGACGCGGAGCGACCGCAGCGACCGCAGCGACCGCAGCGACCGGCTGGACCAGACGGGGCAGCCCGGCCCGGCGGGCCCGGGGGCGTGGCGGGGATAGCGGCCTGCCTGTCGCTCTCGCTCGTCGGCGCGGTGGCGTTCGCGGTGGTGAACTTCACCGGCCGGACGGGCACCGTCGGCTACAACGCGCTGCTCGGTCTCTCCCTGGGGTTGGCCATCATCGCCGCCGGCATCGGCGCSGTGCTGTGGGACAAGCGTCTCATCCCCCAGGAGGAGGCGGTCGAGGAACGTCACCCCATGGTCTCGCCGGGCGCCGAGGAGGCGGCCACCCAGCAGACCGTGGACCGGGTCGTGGCCGAGACAGGGCTGCGCCAGTTGCCGGTGCTGCGCCGGCTCGTGCTCGCCATGCTCGGCGGTTTCGGGGTGATAGCCGTGGTGCCGCTGCTCAACCTGGTCAGGCGGGCCCCGCATCGGGACCTGTTCACCACCCGCTGGTCACCCGGGGCGCGGCTGGTGACGCCGGAGGGCCGGCCGGTGCGCCTTGGCGACCTGGCGATCGGCGGCATCCTCACCGTGCTGCCTGAGGGGCATCTCGGCCTCGACGCCCAGGCGGACAGCGCGGCGCTGCTGATCAGGCTGCCCCCGGGACTGGCCACCCCGCCCCGGCAGGCCGCGGCCGGGTACGACAACCACGTCGCGTTCTCGAAGATCTGCACCCATGCGGGCTGCCCGGTSAGCATGTACATGAGCCAGCCGCATCAGCTCCAGTGCCCGTGYCACCAGTCGGTCTTCGACATGACCGACCTGGCCAGGCCGATCTTCGGCCCGGCGACCCGTGCCCTGCCCCAGCTGCCCGTCACGGTCGACGCCGATGGGTGTTTCCGAGCCCGGTCGGATTTCCCCGAACCGGTCGGGCCCGGCTTCTGGAGCCGCTCATGACCGCCACCACCGGCTCCGGGACCTCCACGCGGCGCGCGGACCGTCCCGGGCGGGAATCGCCGGGCCCCGGGCGGGAATCGCCGGTGACCGCTGCCGGTCACAAGGCGGTCGGATTCATCGACCGGCGCCTGGGCAGCGCGAGGTTCCTGCGCAGCGTGATGAACAAGGTCTTCCCCGACCACTGGTCCTTCATGATCGGCGAGATCGCGCTCTACAGCTTCGGCGTGCTCGTGGCCACCGGGGTCTACCTGACGTTCTTCTTCGAACCCAGCGAGCAGCAGACCGTCTACGACGGCTCCTACGTGCCGCTGCGCGGGGTGACGATGAGCCGTGCCTACGCCTCGACCCTCGACATCTCCTTCGACGTCCGCGCCGGCCTGGTCATCCGCCAGATCCACCACTGGGCGGCGCTGCTGTTCGTCGCGGCGATCATCGTGCACCTGTGCCGGATCTTCTTCACCGGCGCCTTCCGTCGCCCCCGGGAGATCAACTGGCTGATCGGGGTGAGCCTGCTGCTGCTCGCCATCGCCGAGGGCTTCGCCGGCTACTCCCTGCCCGACGACCTGCTGTCCGGGACCGGGGTGCGTATCGCCTACGCGATCGCCGAGTCCATCCCCGTCGTGGGAACCTGGATCGCCTGGGGCTTCTGGGGTGGCGAGTTCCCCGGCACGCACTTCATCACCCGGCTCTACGTGGTGCACATCCTGCTCGTCCCGGGTCTCCTCCTCGCGCTGATCGGCGCCCACCTGGGGATCCTGTGGCACCAGAAGCACACCCAGTTCCCCGGCCCTGGCCGGACGGAGGACAACGTTGTCGGTAGCCGGCTGTTCYCCGGCTACGCCGCCAAGTCGGTCGGTTTCCTGCTCATCACCGCCGGCCTGCTCGCGGTGCTCGGCGGCGTCGCGCAGATCAACCCGGTCTGGGCCTACGGCCCGTACACCCCCATGGACGTCTCCTCGCTGGCGCAGCCGGACTGGTACGTCGGGTTCCTCGAGGGCTCGCTGCGGCTGTTCCTGCCCTGGGAGTACSGGGGCCTCGGCCACGACGTCCCGCCCGTACTCTGGCCGGGGGTGGTCCTGCCGGGAGTGCTGTTCGGCCTGCTCGCKGCCTACCCGTTCCTGGAGGCGCTGGTCACCCGGGATCATGATCAGCACAACCTGCTGCAACGCCCCCGCCATCACCCCGACCGCACCGCGTTCGGGGTGATGGCGCTGACCTTCTACGGCGTCCTGCTGCTTGCCGGCGGCGACGACGTGTTCGCCCTCGTCCTGCACCTGTCCCTCAACGCCGTCGTCTGGGCCGGCCGCATCGGCCTGCTGGTGCTGCCACCCTTCGCCTTCTATGCCACCCRCAGGCTCTGCCGCGCCGCTGCCGCCCGCGAACGCCGGCAGGCGGCCGCTCCCGAAGAGACCGGCTGGATCCGCCTCGAACCCGCCGGCCGGTACACCGAGGTCGAACTGCCGAAACCCTCGGCCCCGGCACCCGCCCTCGCCGCCGCCGAGCGAGTCCCACCCGCCATCGAAGGCCCCACCAGTGGCCGCCAGCGCGGGCAGGGCCGCCTCCGTCGCGCCGTCGTCGGCTTCTTCACCCGTCCCCGCGCCTAGCATTCGGCCGGCGGGGGCCCATAATGGGTATTCCCGGAACGCAAGCATCAGCCAACAGGCGACCACCATTTGAACGGCGCGCCGAGAGGATCAACTCGCCTGGCCCAACCAATAAAAACTTGRMGCGGGCTCGGAGAGCAACGTAACAGCCGTCGAAGGCACTTTCGGCGGGCTCCCACGAGACGCTGGTCACAGCGGAGAACCGATGTCCAGGGAAATTCAACCGACAAACATGGCATCGAAACAGCCGGGTACTTCCGCGGCGAGCGGTACTGGCCGGCTCGTTCGGTGAACGTCGCGCTGCGCACTTCACGCCCGCCGGGGCCCGACTCGGCGAGGATCGGGCCCGCACGGCCCTGACCAGGCAGATTCACTCCTGTCGCCGGTGAGATGACAATCACCTCAAGCCCTCGGGGTCGGTTTTCCACCGGTTACGTCAGACTCGCTACCCCCGCCTCTTCGGCGAGTCGACCTACGAAAGTATTTCTACCTGATGCGCGGCGCGCTCCACGCATTAATGCCATGCCGGAGCCCGCACGATGACTATCAAGGTGATTATGGACACGATCCAGCCGCCGACGGGGGATGGAAAATCAGAGGACCAGAGCCGAGAAGTTGAGCGGAGGAGGATCGTGACCACGGACGGCGCCCGAACCGGGCAAGCCGGCGAACCGGGACAGCTCAAGCGAGGCCACGGCTCCCCRTACCTCGCTTCCTGATCGTCGAACCTGGCCTGGGCGGCTCATCCGGACGGTGAGAAGCACCTCTCGTCCTGGCCAGGCTGTTACTCAGGTCCCGCAGCTCGACTCGGAGTCCGACGTCCGAGGTCCGGCGTCCGCGTCCGGAGCTCGAGACCGCGAGCCAGCACGCATCGAGGACCGCTGGCCGAGCGGACCTTACTGCTGATCGTGCACCGGCGCTCCACTTCCGCGAGACCGACCAGGCCCGATGGTGGACGACTCCTCCCCAGTTCGTCCGCCAGCCCACGGACAGCTCCGACCTGCATCAGCAGCCGGTCAACGGCGGCGTAGACCTGACCGGAATCCCCGAACCCTTTCCGCCACYAACTGCCGAAGGTGGACCATGACAATCCTCGACGACAGCACCGCGCCCGGCTTCGTCGGGCCGCCGAGCTCCCACGGTCCGCGTCGTGACCCGGCTCCGCTCCTGCCCGACCCCGAGCCGGTCCGGGTCCTCGGCACGGAGGCGGCGGGGAAGGTCGACACCGATCTGCTGCGCGTCCTGTACCACCGTCTGGTGCTGGGACGGCGCTTCAACCAGCAGGCCACGACCCTGGCCAGGCAGGGCCRCCTCGCCGTGTACCCGGCGTCCACCGGCCAGGAGGCATGCCAGATCGCCGCGGCCATGGTGCTGCGGGAGTCGGACTGGCTGTTCCCCAGCTACCGCGACACGCTGGCGGTGGTGTCGAGGGGCGTGCGCCCGGTGGACGCGCTGACGCTGATGCGCGGGAACGCGCACAGCGGCTACGATCCGCGGGAGCACCGGATCGCGCMGCTGTCGACTCCGCTGGCCACCCAGGCCTGCCATGCGGTGGGCCTGGCCCACGCCGCTCGCCTGCGCGCGGCCTCGGATCCGTGGGCGGCGGAGGACGTCGTGGCGCTTGCCCTGATCGGCGACGGCGGCACCAGCGAGGGCGACTTCCACGAGGCGCTGAACTTCGCCGGGGTGCTGAACGCGCCAGTGGTGTTCCTGGTACAGAACAACGGCTATGCGATTTCGGTGCCGCTGGCCCAGCAGTCCGCGGCGCCGACGCTGGCACACAAGGCGGTGGGCCATGGGATCATCGGTCGTTTGGTGGACGGCAACGACGCGCCCGCGGTGCACGGTGTGCTGCGCGCGGCGGTCGAGCACGCGCGGTCGGGTCGCGGCCCGGTGCTGGTCGAGGCGGTCACCTACCGGCTGGAGGCGCACACCAACGCCGACGACGCGACCCGCTACCGCACCTCGGAGGAGGTCGCCGCCTGGCAGGCCCGCGATCCGCTGACGCTGCTGGAGCGGCAGCTACGCAAGGCCGGTCTCCTCGACGACGCCGGCGTCGCCGCAGTCGCGCGGGCTGCCGAGGARCTCGCCGCCGAGATGCGCGCCCAGTTCGATCGTGTGCCTGATCTCGATCCGGGCTCACTGTTCACGCACGTCTATGCCCAGCCGACCAGCCAGCTTCGTGAGCAGGCCGCCGAGCTGATGGCCTGGCAGGCCGCGGACGCAGCCAAGAGCGACGACGCACGATGAGCGCCRCGACCATGGTGCGGGCCCTCAACGCCGCGCTGCGCGACTCGCTGCGCGAGGACGCGCGCGTCCACATCCTCGGCGAGGACGTTGGCACTCTCGGCGGCGTCTTCCGAGTCACCGACGGCTTGGCTGCCGAATTCGGCGCGCAACGCTGCCTGGACACCCCCCTGGCCGAGGCAGGCATCCTCGGTACCGCCGTGGGCATGGCCATGTACGGCCTGCGGCCCGTCGTGGAGCTGCAGTTCGACGCCTTCGCCTACCCCGCGTTCGAGCAGCTCGCGTCGCATGTGGCCAAGATGCGTAACCGCACGGCCGGGAAGACCACGCTGCCGATCACCATCCGCATCCCGTACGGCGGCGGCGTCGGCGGCGTCGAGCACCACAGCGACTCCAGCGAGGCCTACTACGCGCACACCCCCGGCCTGCACGTCGTCACCCCCGCCACCGTCGCCGACGGCTACGGGCTGCTCCGCTCGGCGATTGCCTCGGACGACCCGGTGGTGTTCCTGGAGCCCAAGCGGCTCTACTGGTCCACGGACGAGCGGTCCACGGACGACTTCTCTGCGGCCGAGGTGCCGCCGATCGGCCGGGCGGTGGTCCGCCGGACCGGTACCTCGGCGACCCTCCTGACCTACGGCCCCTCGCTCCCCGTGTGCCTCCAGGCGGCGGCGGCCGCGCGCTCGGAGGGCTGGGACCTGGCGGTGGTCGACCTGCGCTCGCTGGTCCCCTTCGACGACGAGACGGTCTGCGAGGCGGTCCGCGCCACCGGGCGCGCCGTTGTGGTCCACGAGGCCGCGGGTTTCGGCGGGGTCGGTGCGGAGATCGCTGCCCGCGTCAGCGAGCGGTGCTTCCACCACCTTGCCGCCCCCGTCCTGCGGGTCACCGGCTTCGACATCCCTTACCCGCCCCCCATGCTCGAACATCACTACCTTCCCAGCGTCGACCGCATCCTCGACGCCGTCGCCCGACTCCAGTGGGAGCAGTGACACCGTGGCCGCGGTACGCGAATTCCCCCTCCCCGACCTCGGCGAGGGCCTGACCTCCGCCGAGGTCGTCCGCTGGCTTGTCGGCGTCGGGGACGTCATCACCGTCGACCAACCCGTAGCCGAGGTCGAGACCGCCAAAGCCGTCGTCGAGGTGCCCTGCCCCTACGCCGGCGTCGTCACCTCCCTCGCCGGCCTGGCCGGTACCAGTGTCCCGGTCGGCACACCACTGATCACCGTGGCCGTCAGCGAGCCGGCAGCAGGGCGAACGGGTTCCGGGAACATCCTCGTCGGTTACGGCACCAGCACGGAACCCTCCCGAACCCGCCGCCGACGACGCGTCGGCGCTCCCGAAGCGCCCCCCGTACCGGCGCTCACCCCGACTCCCGGACCGGCGACGCCACTCGGGCCTTCCGCCCAGACCGTGGTCAAGGTCGTCTCGCCCCTCGTTCGCCGCTTCGCCCGCGAGAACTCCGTCGATCTCCGAAAACTCGTCGGCACCGGCCCGGACGGGCTGATTCTGCGCAAGGACGTGGAGAGTGCCATCGCCCCGCGTTCCGCTCCGTCGCGCCCGGCGGAGACCGACTCGACCGTCGTCCCGCTGGACCCGCTGGCGCGGCGCGCGGCGGAGACGTTCGCGCGCAGCAGGCGCGAGGTGCCGGACGCCACCTGCTGGGTCGACACGGATGCCACCGCGCTGCTCGCCGCCAAGGACACCCTCAACGACACCCGCAACGCGGGGGGCGCCGAGCCCAGAATCGGTCTCCTGGCGATCCTGGCCCGCATCTGCGTCGCCGCCCTGGTCCGCTTTCCCGCACTCAACTCCGCCGTCGTCACCGACGCGGACGGCCGCGCGACCGGCGTGCGCCACCACGCCGCCGTCCACCTGGGATTCGCCGCCCAGACCCCGCGCGGCCTGGTCGTGCCCGTGGTGCACCACGCTCAGGGCCTGACCACCGCTCGACTGGCCGCCGAGATCGCCCGGTTGACCGCCGCCGCCCGCGCGGGCACGCTCACTCCCGCCGAGTTGACCGGCGGCACGTTCACGCTCAACAACTACGGCGTCTTCGGTGTCGACGGCTCCACGCCCATCATCCACCACCCCGAGGCCGCGATGATCGGCATCGGCCGGATCGTCCCCAGGCCCTGGGCGGTGGACGGCGAACTGGCGGTCCGCAGGATCGTGCAGCTTTCGTTCACCTTTGACCACCGAGTCTGCGACGGCGCCACCGCCGGGTCCTTTCTGCGCTTCGTCGCCGACGCGGTCGAAGACCCCACGGTGCTGCTGCGCCACCTCTGACCACCGCACCTCTGACCACCGCCTTACCAGCAGGCGATGACCGTTGCCMGCCCCGGTCCTAGGAGGTCTGTCTTGCCTGCTTACCCCCCCCGCTACACCTACCTCGGCCCCGAGGGGACCTTCACCGAGGCCGCGCTGCGGACGCTGCCGGATGCGCGGACGCATGAGCTGTTCCCCTCCCTCTCCGTGGCGGAGGCGTTGGACGCGGTGCGCAACGGGGACGCGTCCGGCGCGCTGGTACCGATCGAGAACTCCGTCGRGGGGGCAGTTACCGCCACGCTGGACGAGCTCGCGACCGGCAGGCCGCTGATGATCTGCCGCGAGGTGCTGCTACCGATCAGCTTCGCGCTKCTCGTGCGGCCGGGAACCACGCTGGAGGACGTCAAGACCGTCACCGGCCACCCGGTCGCCCGGGCCCAGGTACGCCGCTGGCTCGCGGCTCACCTGCCGTACGCGGAGTGGGAATCGGCCGCGTCCAACGCCGAGGGGGCCCGGCTGGTGCGGGAGGGGCGCTTCGACTGCGCCTTCGCCGGGGAGTTCACCGCACGGCGCTACCGACTGGAGGCCCTCGTGACCGACATCCACGACGTCCCCGACGCCACCACCCGTTTCGTCCTGCTCGGCCGTCCAGGCCGCGCCACCGCGCCGACCAACACGGACAAGACGTCCATCGTGGTGTGGCCGGCCGCGGACGAGCCGGGCGCGCTGCTGGAACTCCTGCAGGAATGGGCCGTTCGCGGGGCCAACCTGATGCGGATCGAGTCCCGGCCGACCGGCGAGGGCCTGGGCCGGTACTGCTTCTCGATCGACGCGGAAGGGCACATCAGCGACCGCCGGGTGCGCGAGGCCCTGATGGGGCTGCACCGGATCTGCCGGAAGATCCGTTTCCTGGGGTCTTACCCCCGCGCCGACGAGGCCGCCCCGTCCGTACCCCCAAGCATGACGGATCACGAGTTCGTCAGGGCCGCCGACTKGCTCGCTCGCTGCCTGGACGGCCGTGGTGAGGACTGGGAGGCGTGCGGATCTGGGCGGCGTGCGTGCCTGGGCGGCGTGCGAACTGGGCGGCGTGCGGACGCGATCCGGCGGCCATTGTTCGGTGCGCCTGATGAAGCGGTGCCATAGCCCTTTCGTGGTGATGTCGTAAACGTGTCATTATCTTGCGCTGGCGACGCCATATCTGATTGTTGCTGGTGATGGTGCTCTACGGTGTTCTTTTCCCCATTCGGGTCTGTTCCGTGGAGACGTGCGACACAGACCCCCGGTGGCCTGCTCGGAATCAGGAGTAATAGGTACATGGGCCCATGTGTCTTTGGCGTGTTGACGCGTCAATCTGGTGAAGTTGTTCAGCCCGATTTCCAGGCCCGCGCTCCGCGCCCCAGGACGGGGTGGGGGAGCGTCTGATGGCCCTGCTCGACGTGGTCACGAAGGCCGGTCCCGAGCGGACATACGCTCGTCCACTGACCTCGGGTGACCGGGCCTACCTCGCCTTCAGCCGGCTCAATCCCGGGGAGTTCCAGGACGTCGGTGCGCTGCTGTTCGTCGACGGCCCTCCGCTGGAGCTGGCGGACCTGCGTGCGCACGTCGCCGAGCGGCTGCGCGACCCCCGGGCACGGATGCTTACCGACCGTCTCGAGACTGTCGCGGTCCGGTTCTCCGGTCGCCGCTCGACGGCGAACGAGACCCTCTGGGTCCGCGGTCCGGGCCTGAACGTCGACGACMACGTTGTCGCCATGGACCTACCGTCCGCCGACGGTGTTGGCGGTGTTGGCGGTGTGGGCGGGGGCGACGGTGGTGCCGGCGATGCGCGGCTGCGTGCCGCCGTCGACCGCATTGCCGCCCAGCCGATCGACCTCAGCCGGTCGCCGTGGATGCTCTACCTGCTGCGCGCCCCGGGGTCGTCCGGCACGGTGCTGGTGTATCGGACCAGCCACATCCAGCAGGACGGCTTCGCGCTCTACCAGGCGCTGCACCTGCTCTTCGGGGGGGAGGACGAACTCGACCTCGGTCTGCCTCCCGCTGTCCGCCGGCCGCGGCCCTCGGACTATGCGGGTTTCGTCGGCCGGGGGCTGCGTTGCCTGGCGCCCACCCGCGCCCTCGACGCCTGGGGCGGGCCGCCGGCCGGGCCGGCGCGACATTCCTGGGTCACCACCGATCTGGGCACGCTGCGAGCGGTGGCCCGCCACCACGATGTCACGGTCAACGACGTCTATCTCGCCGCGCTCGCCGGGGCGCTGCGGACGTGGTCCCTTCCCGAATGGCGCCGGGACCGTCAGCCCATCCACGCGCTGATGCCCATCAGTTTCCGGACCGCCGCCGAACGGAACGTGCTGTCGAACTATTCCTCGGGCGTGCGTGTCCCGCTTCCCTGCGGGGAGCCGGACCCCGGCCGGCGACTGGCGTGGATCGCCGCGGAGACCCGTCGCATGAAGAAGGGCGGGCTGGGGGTGGTGGAACGTYACCACTTCTCCACCCTGGCGACGATCGCCTCGCCCCGCATGCTCGCGGGCGCCGCCGCTTACCCGGCCCAGATCCGGAAGATGGCCCTGGTGGCGAGCAACGTCCGGACGATGCGCGGGCCGCTGGCTGTCGCGGGACGCGCGGTGACCGGGCTGGTCGGCACGGGCCAACTACTCGTCGGACGTCAGCATCTGGCCGTCGCCATGCTTGGCATCGACGAGCGGGTCGGTGTCACGTTCGTGGCCAGTGCCAGCGTGCCGAACCACGCCCGGTTGGGGCAGCTGTGGCTGGCGGAACTCGACGTGCTCAGCCGGCTGGTGCCCTCACGCCGGCGTGAGCGTGCCTGACGGACCGGTCCTGACCTTCCGGCCTTCGTCGCTGGCCGAGRCTGTCGAAGCGCTGGAGCGCACCATCGAGGGTTCGCTCATGGCTGGCGCAGCGACAGCACGCCGGGCGCGTTGAGATCGAACCGTGTCCCGAAGCCACGGCTGATCCTGGTGAGAACCCCCCGTAGCCACCCGGCGTCTTCGGGTGCGGCGCGCCACAACCGCATCCGCCGTGTCTGCAGGGGCACCATCCGCAGGCCGGTCAGCGTCGCGCCGGGCGGATCGACGGAGACCCCGGCGGAGACGAAGTACGCCAGCCGCAGATCGTCCCGGTACATTTCGTAGCCGGTAATGCCCTCGTAGTCGTTGATGAAGTCGCCACAGCCGTACAGGACAAGCCGGTCCCGGTACACCTCGACGGGACGCGGATGGTGCGACGAATGCCCGTGCACGACGTCGACACCGCCATCGATGAGCCGGCGGGCGAAGCGGATCTGGTCGTCGTCTACGTCATAGCCCCAGTTGGATCCCCAGTGGACGGAGGCGACGACGAGGTCACCGGGGCGCTTCGCCCGCCGGACGCGGGCGGTCACCTCCTCGGCGGTGGCGTCCGACAGTTCGGGGATGACGTCGATGCCGGCCCGGCCCGGGGCCGCGGCCCACGTCCGTGGAATGCCGCTGGAGGACAGGCCGAACGAGGAGACCAGGACCCGCCGGCCCCCGCCGAGCGGGACCATGGCCGGTTTGCACGCCTCGTCCGCGTCGCGTCCGGCTCCCACCGCTCTCAGCCCGGCCGTGAACAACGCGTCGAGGGTCTCGACGAGCCCGCGGTGGCCGAAATCCAGCAGGTGGTTGTTCGCCAGCACGCACACATCGGGCCGGCCGGCGGCCAGACAGGGAAGGTTGTCCGGACTCATCCGATAATGAACCTCCTTTCCGGCGGCGAAGTCATCGCACCGGGTGATGCTGTTTTCCAGGTTCACCACCCGAACATCGGCCCGGACCTCATCCAGCACGGGCAGCGCGTCACCCCAGGGCCAGGAGAATTCGACCGGACGAGGAATCGGGCCGTTCACCGCCTCCGCCAGCTCGACATAGGCGCGGGCATCCTGGACATATCCCTCGGAAAGCCTCGGATCGCCCGGATGCGGCAGAATCTGGTCGACACCGCGACCTAGCATCACGTCGCCGCAGAGGAACAGCGTCACCACGCCATCGTGCACGGTTCCAGCCTAGGCCACCGGCCCCCGGCCACCGGCCCGGATTCCGCCGGTTCGCCAAATTGACACCCCCCAGGGCAGGGCGGAACCTGTAGGCCGCGAGCGGAACCCCCCGAGGGGGTGGCCTCATGCACGGAGTAAGGAGCAACGCCTTCGCCGAGACTCATAACGGCGATCCGTGTCTCCCTCCGTGGCAGGGCCCTGACTCATACCGATTGCCGTGCGCCAGTTACCCGGAAGCGGTCCGCGCGAGCGGCGCACACGCCCCGCGTGCKGTGCCCGGCCCGGCCCGGGCGCCACCACGGGACGCTTGGCCATACGTATCAGGTTGGACGCCTTTCGGTGCCCCTCAAGCAGCGAAGAAAAAGGAACCAGCAATGAGAAGGATCGCCGCAGCCATAAGCGCCGTCCTGCTCCTCACCCTCAGCTTGGTCTTCACCGAGGCGGGGGTTTCTCGGGCGGCGGCTCCACCRGTCACACCCGTGCTCATGCACATCCGCTTCGCCCACGCGGCCAGCGCCCGGGTGGACATCGTCACCTTCGTCTTCCGGCCGTCAGCGCCGAAAGATGTCAGAGCCGAGTACGTGCCGAGATCGGGGCTGATCCAGGACGGATCCGGTAATCGAGTCTTTGTGCTGGGCCGATCCTTCGTGAAGGTCACCTTCCACAATTCCGCCGCGCACAACATCGAAGGTCGACCCACCGCTCCAAGGAACCTCTTCCCTCTCGGCCGGACAACGAATGTCGTCCACGTGAAGCAGGRCGGCGACTTCGAGGGTGTGGTGACCTACTACCTCGGGCTGTGTGGACGCAGGCCAGCACCGCCGGCGCATCCGACCGTGAGMAGCGTGGGCCGCGACGTCATCCTGAGCATCCCAACGCGGTAGCGGTAACACGCCACAGCGCCCTGCCCCGTTGCGCGATCGACGCTTTGGTGTTCGTGGCGTTGATGAACGCGAGGTAGGAGGTCCGTCTGCCTCGACGCTTCCCCGATCGACGCCACATTGTGGGCGTTACCCGATTCTGATCGATGGGCCAGGCGGGCCGGTGGATGAACGTCCAGGACAGATCCGGTACAAAAAATCCGGTACAAAATGGACAACACCGGCCCACCAGGCCATCGGGATCAAAATATCCCGGGAGCCCAGGCTAGCAGTTGACGAACTCCGGTTGCTGGTTGAGGACCTGGCTCTCCGGGGAGACGAAGCGGCGGTACTGCTCGCCGCTCGTGGCCTGGGGGCGGAAAGCGGCCAGCCGATGGCAGTTCTGGAAGGCCAGCGCCACGCCGAAGTGCCGTTCCAGAGCCGCGCGTATCGAGGTGCTGGCCATCGCCCGCAACAGCTGGCCCTGCTCGGCGTCGTCCRCGGGCGGGGTCTGGTTGTCGGCGAAGTCGCGGGTTGCGGTGGGCAGCTCGCCGGCGAGCCGCTCGACCAGGCCGTAGGCGTAGGGCAGGGAAGTGCGGATGCAGGCGAGGAAGTCGGCCTCGTCGACGTGACCTTGTTCGGCCTGCTCCAACAGGTCGGGCGACACCGTCAGGGACATGGATACCTCCTGGGCTGGTGGCAGCGACAACGATCACCACTGTCTTGGATGTAACAACCGTTGTCAATACCAACAGTAATACTCCGTATGCAGATCGATTGCGCCGCGACGGGGCGCCCCGACACCCCGCCGGATCTGCCATGCGATGCGACGCGTCCGCCTCCATGCACCCGGCGCACGCCCCGGTGGACGGTACAGGACGTCCGACCCGACAAAGCACCTGGTCGATCATGTGGACGGTTGGACGGACGGTTGGACGGTTGGACGGTTGGACGGTTGGACGGGTGGACGGACGGGTGGACGGGTGGACGGGTGGACGGGTAGGCGGCGGGRAGGCTCGCCCCGCGTCATCGCCGACCGCTCGAACTCGAACTTGTAACGGTTTCCATTAGCGACTACCTTTGCGGCAATGAATCCCGGTCCTGCTAGCAGGTCCGGTCGGGTAACAAGCAGGGAGATCGTGGTGGATGGTGCACGGCTGGTCACGGTGCGGCGCTGGCGGGTGCGGCCCGGGCGGGTGCCGCGCGGCCTGGGGGTAGTGGCCGCCGGCGTGGCGATGGTCGTGGCCGCGTGTGGGACGTCCTCGTCGGGGAACACCGGGACCGGCGCCACCGGCGGCAAGAAGATCACCGTGGTGGCGGCCGAGAACTTCTGGGGCAGCATCGCCGCCCAGCTGGGGGGCGACCGGGTGGCGGTCACCAGCATCATCGACAATCCCGACGCCGACCCGCATGACTATGAGCCGACCCCCGCCGACGGCCGGGCGATCGCCGGTGCGCGGCTGTTCATCGACAACGGCGTCGGCTACGACCCGTGGGCGGGCAAGCTGGCGGCGGCCAACCCGGCGACCGGGCGGGTGACGCTGACCGTCGGCGACCTGGTCGGCGCGAAGGACGGCGACAACCCGCATCGCTGGTACAACCCGGATGACGTCGCGAAAGTGATCGACCAGGTCACCGCCGACTACAAGAAGATCGACCCCGTCGACTCGGGCTACTTCGATCAGCAGCGGGCATCCTTCACCGCCACGACCCTCAAGCCGTACACCGATCTCATCGCGACAATCAAGAAGAAGTATGCCGGGACGCCGGTCGGGGCCTCGGAGAGCATCTTCGCGATGCTGTCCCCAGCGCTCGGGCTGAACCTGCTGACCCCGCCGGCCTTCCTGCGTGCGATCTCGGAGGGCAGCGATCCGACTGTCGCGGACAAGAGCACCAGCGACAGCCAGATCAAGACCGGGAAGATCAAAATCTACGTCTACAACAGCCAGAACGCCACCCCGGACGTGCGGCGGCAGATCGAGGAGGCGAAGGCGGCCCACATCCCGGTGACCACCATCACCGAGACGCTCGTCCCGGCCGGAGCGTCGTTCCAGGACTGGCAGGTCGCCCAGTTGGAAGCCCTGCGCGGGTCGCTGGCGCAGGCAACCGGAAAGTAAGCGGAAGGTGACGAGAATGGCGGCGGTGGCGCACCCTCGAACCGACGGCGCGAGCGCCGAGGTTGACGCGGCGGTGGCGCCGGTCAGCGCCGGCAGGCCGGCCGCGCCGGCGGTGATGTTCGAGGGTGCGGCGGTTCGTCTCGGTGGGCGGATGGTGTGGAGCGGGGTGAACGTCGAGGCCGGCGCGGGGGAGTTCGTCGCGATCCTCGGTCCCAACGGCGTCGGTAAGTCCACCCTGCTCAAGGCGGCCCTTGGCCTGCTGCCGCTGGCCGCGGGGCRGGTGGTGGTGCTGGGCCGGCATCCCGGGCGGGCCCGCACCGAGGTCGGTTATCTGCCGCAGCGACGGAGCTTCGACCCGTCGGTACGGATCCGGGGGCTTGACATCGTCCGCCTCGGTCTCGACGGCCACCGGTGGGGTCTGCCGCTGCCCGGCGGAGATCGCGCCCGGACCGCGCGGCGGCGCGTCGCCGAACTCGTCGAGCAGGTCGGCGCCACCGGCTACGCCCACCAGCCGATCGGCCGGCTGTCCGGTGGGGAGCAGCAGCGGCTTCTGATCGCCCAGGCGCTCGCCCGCCGGCCCCGGCTGCTGCTTCTCGACGAACCGTTGGACAGCCTGGACCCGCCCAACGCCGCCTCGGTCGCGACCCTCATCCGCACCATCTGCCAGACGGCGGGGGTGACCGTGCTGATGGTCGCCCACGACGTCAACCCAATCCTGTCCAGCCTCGACCGGGTCATCTACCTCGCCGGCGGCGGCGCGGTCTCGGGCCCTCCCGCCGAGGTCATCACCAGTGCGACGTTAAGCCGGCTCTACCAGGCCCCCATCGAGGTGCTGACCACCTCCGACGGGCGCCTCGTCGTCGTCGGCCAGCCCGAGCCGCCCGCCGTACACGCCGACCGTCACGACGGGACCGGCCACCTGTGATCACTGCAGCGGTGGTCGCGACCGACGCGGGCCTGTCGTGGGACCTGGTCCGCGACGTTCGGCAGATGTTCGCCTACCCGTTCATGGTGAACGCGTTCCGGGYCGGAACCATCGTCGCGCTGACCGCCGGGGCAACCGGATGGTTCATGGTCCTACGCCGCCAGGCCTTCGCCGGCCACACCCTCGCCGTGGCCGGTTTCCCGGGCGCGGCCGGGGCGATCTGGCTCGGCTTGGGCGCGACCTACGGCTACTTCGCCTTCTGCCTCACCGCGGCGCTGATCATCGCGGCCATCCCCGGGGCGGGCGGGGCAGCCGCCGGGCGGGCCGCGGAGTCGGCCACCATCGGTACCGTCCAGGCGTTCGCGCTGGCCTGCGGATTCCTGTTCGTCAGCCTGTACAAGGGATTCCTCGGCGGGGTCAACACGCTGCTGTTCGGCARCTTCCTGGGAATCACCGACGACATGGTCCTCACGCTGACCGCCGTCGCCGTGGCGGTCCTGGCAGTGCTGGCGCTCATCGGGCGGCCGCTRCTGTTCGCCTCGCTCGATCCAGCCGTGGCTGCCGCCGCCGGAGTGCCGGTGCGGGGTCTGTCGGTGGCTTTCCTGATCATGCTCGGGAGCACCGCCGCGGAGGTCAGCCAGATCACCGGAACCCTCCTCGTCTTCACCCTGCTGGTCATCCCGGCCGCGACCGCACAGGTCCTCACCACCCGACCGGCCCTCAGCCTCACGCTCACCGTGCTGCTAGGCCTGCTGGTCACCTGGGCCGGGCTGACCGTGGCCTACTACTCGCCCTATCCGATCGGCTTTTTCATCACCAGCTTCTCCTTCGGCCTGTACCTCCTCGCCCGTCTCGCCGTCGGCGCGCACGACCTGCTCGGCCGGGCCGCCCGCGTCCCCCGGATGACCGGAGCAGCAGCATGACCGCGGCCACGGCGGACACGGGACTGACCGCGATGTTCGAGCACCCGTTCATGCAGAATGCGTTCATCGCCGGAACGGGGATTGCCATGGCGGCCGGACTCGTCGGYTACTTCCTCGTCCTGCGGGCCCAGGTCTTCACCGCCGACGCGTTGTCCCATGTGGCGTTCACCGGCGCACTCGCCGCCCTGGCCACCGGGATCGACGCCCGAGTCGGCCTGTTCGCCGCCACCGTCGCCGTCGGATGCGCCCTCGGCGCCCTCGGCGCCCTCGGCCCCCGCGGCCACGCCGATGACGTCGTCATCGGCAGCGTGTTCGCCTGGGTCCTCGGCCTCGGGGTGCTCTTCCTCACCCTTTACACCACCCACCGCAACACCGGCAACGGCACCGCCGGTGTCACCGTCCTGTTCGGCTCGATCTTCGGCCTGGACGCCTCCCACGCCTGGGAGGCTGCCATACTCGCCGTAATCCTCTGTCTCGCCACCATCGCGATCGGGCGTCCCCTGCTGTTCGCCAGCCTGGACGGCGCGGTCGCGGCCGCCCGAGGTGTCCCCGTCCGCCTCCTCGGCGTCGGTTTCCTCGGCCTCGTCGGGGCGACCGCAGCCGATGCCACCCAGGCCGTCGGTGCCCTGCTGCTCCTCGGTATGCTCGCCGCACCCGCCGGCACCGCCCACCGGCTCACCGCCCACCCTTACCACGGAATGATGATCTCCACCGCGGTGGCGGTCGCGGTGACCTGGGTCGGGCTKACCACCAGCTACCTCGCCCCGCGGATCCCCCCGAGCTTCGCCATCCTTGCCACCGCCACCGCCACCTACACCGTCACGCTGATCGTCACCCGACTGGTCGCGGACTCGGGCTTGGCGCGGCCGGTGCGGCATCTGTCCGCGGATGCGCCTCGTTCGGCCTGATCGAACCCACCGGCGCCACCAGCGCGGTCGCGCGCAATCCCGGGAGGCGCCAGGTCAGAGCCCGAGCAGCCGGCCGCAGATCGACTCGACCGCGCCCGGCACGCCCGGGTTGTGCCGCAGGTGCGGGGTGCGGGCCGTGTCGTTGACGACGGCGACCGCGGCGTGCACCCGGATCCGGGCGGCGGTGGGGTCGAGCTCGGGGTGCACGAGCCGKAGCAGGTGAACCCATTCGGTGAGGTAGTCGTGCTGGGCCCGACGGGCGGCGTGGCGTTCGTCCTCCGGCAGATGCTCGACTTCGGTGATCAGCAGCCCGATCAGGTCGTGGTGGGCCTGGGTGAACCGGATGTAGGAGCCGACCAGTCGGCGCAGGGCGTCGGCGGCGCCGTTCGAAGTCCGATAGATCGCGCTGACGTCCATCAACAGGGCGGCCGTGCTGCGCTGGAACGCGGTGCGCAGCATGTCCAGCTTGCTCGGGAAGTGGTGGTAGACGCTGGGGCCGGTGATGCCGACGGCGTTGCCGACGTCCTCGATGCCGACGCCGGCGTAGCCGTGGGTGGCGAACATCCGCACCGCCTGGGTGAGCAGCGCCTCGCGGCGGGAGGCCAGCCGCAACGGCGGTCCGGCCGGTGGTGGCGGTCCGGCCGGTGGTGGCGGCGATGCGGCGCAGGTGCCGGGCAGCGGGGTGTCCAGCACGAGGTCGGTGAGCTCGGCGAGCAGGTCGTCGTAGGCGGGCCGGGGCAGGTCCAGGTGGTGGAAGGACGGGCTCATCAGCACGGCCAGCATCGCCCAGGTGAGCAGGTCCGCGGTGGGGGCGTCGAGCTCGGGGCGGGCGGCGCGCACCCGGCCGGTGAGGCGGCGTCCGATCTCGCGGACCTCGGCGCGCAGCAGGGCATGGTCGTCAGGGGTCAGATGGCGGGCTTCGCGCTGCCAGAGCACGCCGATATGGCGTTCGTCGAGGCAGCGAGCGGCGAGCCGGGCCGACGCCGTGGCGTGGTCSGCGCGGTCGGCGAGATCGAGATCATCGAGCAGGTGCCGCAGCGGGGCCAGGCCTGCGGCGATGACCTCGCGGAGCAGGTCCTGTTTACCGGAGAAGTGCCGGTACAGCGCGGACGGGCCGACCGCCACGGCTTCGGCGAGATCGGTCATGCCGATCTGGTCGTAGCCGCGGCGGGCGAACAGGTCCGAGGCGGCGCCAAKGATCAGCGCCCGCCGGTTACGCGGGCGGGTGCCGCGCGGCGGCGCAAGCGTGCGGTCCGGCAGAACAACCCCCTCGGTACAACCCCCTCGGTCTCCTCGGTGTGGATCAGCCTACCTTCTCGTAGAGGGTGACCACGGCGGCGCCGCCGAGGCCGATGTTATGCTGCAGCGCCACGGTCACGTCCTCGACTTGGCGCTTGTCGGCCTCGCCGCGCAGCTGCCACACCAGCTCCGCGCACTGCGCCAACCCGGTCGCGCCCAGCGGGTGCCCCTTGGACAGCAGCCCACCCGACGGATTGGTCACCACCCGGCCGCCGTAGGTGTTGTCGCCGTCGACGATGAACTTCTCCGCCGTGCCCTCCGGAGTCAGCCCCAGCGCCTCGTAGGTCATCAGCTCATTGGTGGTGAAGCAGTCGTGCAGCTCCACCACGCGCACATCGAGCGGGTCCACCCCGGCCACCTCGTACACCTGCCGCGCGGCGGCCGCGGTCATGTCGTAACCGACCAGGCGCATCAGGTCCCCGTCGAACGAGGACGGGGTATCCGTGGTCATCGCCTGCGCGGTGATCGCCACATCGGCGCGCAGGCCGTGGGCGCGCGCGAAGTCCTCGGAAACGACCACCGCGGCGGCCGCGCCACAGGTGGGCGGGCAGCACTGCAGCCGGGTCAGCCAACCGAGGATCCGCGGCGAGGCAAGAACCTCCTCCACGGTCACCGGATCAGTGAACACCGCATACGGGTTGTTKGCCGCGTGCCGGCGCGACTTCACCGAGATCCGCGCGAATACCGCCGGGTCCATCCCGTACTTCTCACAGTAGGCCGCACCCGCACCGGCGAAGTACCGCGGTGCGAACGGCACCCCCTCGACCTCGCCCTGCACCTTGGTGACCACCTCGTCGAACCGCTCGAAGGCGTTGGGCCGGTCGTCCCACTGCATCGTCAGCGCGCCGCGCCGCATCTGCTCGAACCCGAACGCCAGCACGCAGTCCGCCGCCCCGGAAGCCACCGCCTGCCGCGCCAGGAACAGCGCCGACGACCCACTAGAGCAGTTGTTGTTCACGTTCACCACCGGCGCCCCGGTCATCCCCACCCGGTACAGCGCCTTCTGCCCGCTCGTCGAGTCGCCGTACACATAGCCGGCGTACGTCTGCTGGACCGCCGCCAGGTCGATCCCGGCATCGGCCAACGCCGCCCTGACCGCCCCCTCGGCCAGCACGTCGTAGCTGTCGCTCCTGCTCGGCGTCGCGAACGGCACCATGCCGACGCCCGCCACCATCACCCGACCGCTCATCACCACTCCCTAGGCTAGCTGCTGTTCACTTAATACCGTGAGCACCACAGTAGCGCACGTCAGGGGGAGAGGTGTGGCGTAAGCATGCTTGCGAGGATTCACAAGGCGGAGCGATGCGGATGCGTCACGGCCTGCGGTCGAGCGAAGTTCCACGCCGGTCRGTGGTTGAGCGCCCACAGGCCGACCAGGTTCGCGAAGGTGAAGACCACCGCGATGACGACGGCGAGGATGAGCCGCCTGCGGCGCTCGCGGCGGCGCCAGGTGGCCCGCGCCCGCCGGTAGGCGTCGGGCGACACGGGCACGCCGCCGGCGAGAGCGTCCAGGGCGTCGTGCAGCCGTCGTTCGGTGTCGCTGAGCGGCCCGGTGTGATATATCATGTCTGGGACTCCATCGCGCGGGACAGYGCCGTCATTCCTCGCGCCACATGGGATTTCACTGCGCCGCAGGAAATCCCCATGACTGCGGCTATCTCGGATTCCTTCAGATCGAGCCAGTACCGCAGTACCAGGGCCTCCCGCTGGCGCGGCGACAGCCGCTGTAACGCGACGACTACAGCTCGCTGTTCGTGCCGCAGCAGCGCTTGCGTCTCCGCCGATTCTACCTGGTCTGATGGCCATCCCATGTTTTTTCGGACAACCTGGAGATGGCGCAGTCGCATTCGGGTGAGATTGCAGACTATGCTACGTAGATACGGCAGGGTGGCRGTCGAGTCCCGCAGTTTTCGCCAGCGCCGGTAGAGCTCGTAGAACGCCTGCGCGGCGATATCCTCCGGGTCGTCCGCGCCGAGGAGGGCGGCCAGTCGTACCAATGAGACGTAGTGGGTGTTGAAGAGCCGCGCGATGGCGGTCTCCCGATCAAGATCGTGAAGATTCACCTGGATCTTGTCGGCCGGMAGCAGAGTGGCGGCGTCGCCGGCAGTGACGGCTGCTGGATCTTTGGGAATGCCCTGCACCGCCCGCACCGCCCTCACCGCCATCCCGGCGCGTCCGGCCGGGGGAGTCGGTCCACCTGGGATGTCCGGCTGCTCCGGGCCACGCCGACGCGGTGAAGGACCGGGGTGAGCGCGGTGGCGACCGCCAGGTTCAGCCCGAGCGCGAGGAGCGCCGTGTACAGCGGCACGGACGCCCCGAACAGGTGCAGGTTCACCACCGCGGAGAATTCGCCGGAGGTTACCAGGCAGGTTCCCGCCGCCATTCCTACCGCCCATCCGGCAAGCAGCGCACCGCGATGCAGCCAGGTGGAGAACAGGCCGATCCCGACCGCCGGGAAGGTCTGGAGTATCCAGACCCCGCCCAGCAGCTGCAGATCGATGGCATCCTGGTCGCGCAGACCGAGCACGAAGGCGAATGCCCCGATCTTTGTCACCAGCGAGAYACCGCGAGCCACCCGGACCTGATGCTTAGGGGTGGCCGTGGGGTGAAAATACTCGACGTATACGTTGCGGACGAAGAGCATGGCGACCGCCACCGACATCACCGCCGCGGGGACGAGCGCCGCGACAACGAGCGCGCCGAATACGACGCCGGTGACAACCGGTGGGGCCAGCTGCTGGACGAGCAGAGGGACAGCTGCTTCGGCCTGCCCGCGGGGTGTGCGTACCCCCGTGGCCAAGGCGGCAACGCCGAGCAGCCCGAAGAGTCCGAGCAGGCCCGTCCATGCGGGCAGGGTGACCGCCGAGCGGCGCAGGACGTCGGGGTCCTTCGCCGCAAATGCGGCGGTGAGCACGTGYGGGTACACCAGCAGGGCCATCGCCGAGCCGAGCACGAGGCTCGCGAACGAGGCGAACGTCGACGGCTCCAGCGTGAGCGACGGATCCGGCAAGCCGTCCGTGGCCATGTTCCGCCGTGCTGCGGCAAAGATCTCGCCGGGTCCGCCGAGCCTGGCTAGGACGAGTCCGACYACGGCGAAGACCGCCAAAAAGATCAGAATTCCTTTGGCGACCGAGACGAGTGCCGGAGCGCGGATGCCGCTGCGGTAGGTCGCGACGGCGAGCACCCCGAACACCGAGGCCAGCACCAGGTCGCCGGGCAGCCCAGGCGGGGTGAGGGCGCCGGCAACGAGCACCGCGCGGACGCCGACCAACTGCAGCGCGATGTACGGCGTGGTGGCCACGATTCCGGTCAGMGCCACGGCGAGCGCGAGCAGCGGCGACCGGTGGCGTTCCCGCACGTAGTCGCCCACCGTGACGTAATCATGGCGCCGAGCCGTCTCCGCCAGACGTGGGAGGAGCACGAAGGCCAGCGGATAGACGATGATCGTGTAGGGCAGCGCGAAGAAGCCGAGAGCGCCCACGCCGTAGACGAGGCCGGGCACCGCGGCGAAGGTATATGCGGTGTAGATCGCACCGCCGAGCAGGAACCAGGTCAGAACGCCACCGAACGGGCGCCCTGCGAGCGCCCACCCTTCCGGCGAGGGGAGCTCGTCCCGCCGATGGAACGCGCGCGCCCTTACCGATAGTAACGAAGTGCCTGCTATCGCGACGGTGAATCCCGCCACGGTCGTCCCGTCGGCCATCCGACACCTTCCGTTGCACGCGGCTTCCCGTACGGCGCSGCGAGGTCGCCGGTGGAAGCCCGCCCGGTCGTCCCCCGGTCCTTATTCCAGTTGCGCACCGAGCCGGCGCGGTTGACACGACATCATCCCGCAACAAGTCGTAAACCTGTAGCTCACCAAGTCGTAAACCGCGGAGGCGCGGCGAGCAACTCTCCCGGTGACACCATCGCGGCCTGCGTGACCACCCGGCCTGGGTACCTGGGCCGGCCGGTGGTCCACCAGGAAGATCAAAATGCAGGGAGATCAGGATGTGGCACGATGAGCAGGGCCGGGACACTCCGCTGGGTGTCCCGRCAAACTCCGCGGCAGGAATCCCGGCAGGGCCCGTGCCTGCAACAGACCGGCCGGCCGCCGGTCGTCCGGCCCGCGCGGCGGCACGTCGGCGGCAAACCGCCGCGGTCGCGTGTCTCGGGACACCGTTCGCAGCCCTGCTGGCGGTCCCGCTTTATGCGCATGATGAGCCACGGCTGGCCGGGGTGCCGTTCTTTTACTGGTATCAGCTTGCCTGGGTGCCCTTAAGCGCGCTGCTGACCGCCGCCGCTTGGCGGCTGGACAGCCGGGGGACGGCGCCGGAAGGCCTGCGGTGATCCAGGTCACCGACCGGGCCCGGGCCGCGCTCCGCGAGGGCGAGGTAGTTATTTTTGACTGGGCCCCGCTGGGGCTGTGCTGCGCCTGCACCGGTCAACTGTGGCTGCGCCCCGCGCCGCGGGCGCTTGTGCCGCGGCACCGGGGCTTCCGCCCGGTGGACGCGGATCCCGGTGGCAGCGCCGTAGCCCATCCACTCGCCTATCCGTTCCTCCTGGGCCGCGATGTCACAATCGACTGCCGCTCGCGGCTCGGCTTCCGGCGCTTCAGCACCGACCTGCCGCCCGATGTCGGGCTCGCTGACCTGCTCGGCCTGGCCGCTCTCGCCAAGGGACGCATCGTATGACTACCCATCTCGATACTGCCGGAACCGGTCTTCCGCCTGGCGGCGGTCGTGCGCCTGGCCATGGCCGGAGGACCGGCCGGCTCCGATCGATAGCCATCTGGACCACGGTGTCGGCGGTCGGCGCGATCAGCTGGGCTGTGCTCGCGATGTCCCGCCACGAGTCGATCTCTGCGGCGTGGATCCTGCTCGCCGGCCTGGGATCCTTCGCCATCGCCTACCGCTTCTACGCCCGGTTCATCGCAAACCGGGTGCTGCGGGTGGATGACAGCCGGGCGACGCCGGCCGAACGCCTCRACAACGGCGTCGACTACGAGCCGACCGACCGGCGGGTCCTGTTTGGCCACCACTTCGCTGCCATCGCCGGGGCCGGTCCGCTCGTCGGCCCGGTGCTCGCCGTACAGATGGGGTATCTGCCCGGGACGATCTGGATCATCGCCGGTGTTATTTTCGCCGGTGCCGTGCAGGACATGGTGACGTTGTTCTTCTCCATGCGGCGGGACGGCAAGAGCCTGGGCCAGATGGCGCGCGACGAGATCGGCCCGGTGGGCGGGACGGCGGCACTAGTCGCCGTCTTCGCCATAATGATCATTTTGCTGGCGGTGCTGGCGCTTGTCGTGGTGAACGCGCTCGCCGCCTCTGCATGGGGCACCTTCTCGATCGCGATGACCATCCCGATCGCCCTGTTCATGGGCATTTACCTGCGGGTGCTGCGACCCGGCCGGGTCGCTGAGGCCACCGCCGTCGGTGTCGCCGGACTGTTCGCGGCCCTTGTCGGCGGCCRCTGGATCCAGGACTCCGCCCTCGCCTCCGCCTTTACACTCAGCCCGAAGGCATTGGTCGCCTGCCTTGTCGGCTACGGCTTTGTCGCCTCGGTGCTGCCGGTGTGGCTCCTGCTCGCGCCCCGCGACTACCTCTCGACTTTTATGAAGGTCGGCACCATCGGGCTGCTCGCCATCGGCGTTCTCGTCGAATTTCCGGTACTTCAGGCGGACGCAGTCAGTACTTTCGCGACCAGGGGAAACGGGCCGGTGTTCGCCGGCAGCCTGTTCCCGTTCGTCTTCATCACCATCGCCTGCGGTGCCCTGTCCGGATTCCACTCCCTCATCGCGTCCGGCACCACGCCGAAGATGATTCAAAAGGAGTCCCAGGTCCGGTTCATCGGTTATGGGGCGATGCTGACCGAGTCCCTTGTCGCACTGATGGCGCTGATCGCGGCGGCGGTGCTCAGCCCGGGCCTCTACTACGCCATGAATGCGCCCGGTGGGGTCGTCGGCAAGACCGCGGCGTCGGCTGCGTCCGCGGTCACCGACCTCGGTTTCACCATCACCCCGGACGCCCTCGACTCCGCGGCCCGGGCCGTCGGTGAATCGACGCTGGTAGCCCGCACCGGAGGTGCACCGACGCTCGCTGTCGGCATGTCCAACATCCTTTCAGGCGCATTCGGGGGCGGCCGCCTCGCCGCCTTCTGGTACCACTTCGCGATCATGTTCGAGGCGCTGTTCATCCTGACCACTGTCGACGCCGGAACCCGGGTCGGCCGATTCATGTTGCAGGACATGCTCGGGAACGTATGGAAGCCAATCGGCCGGGTGAGCTGGTGGCCCGGGGTCTGGCTGAGCAGCGTGCTGGTGGTCGGCACCTGGGGCTACTTCCTCTGGACCGGGGCAACCGACCCGCTCGGCGGCATCAACCAGCTGTTCCCGCTGTTCGGGATGGCCAACCAGATGCTTGCCGCCATCGCATTGGCGGTCGTCACCACCCTGTTCGTCAAGAGTGGGCGAGCGCGGTGGGCCTGGGTGCCCGGCGTCCCGCTCGGCTGGGATGTCGCCGTCACCTTCACCGCGGCCTGGCAGAAGGTTTTCTCGGACGATCCCAAGCTCGGCTTCCTCGCCCAACGGCACCGCTATGCCGACGCGCTCGACGACGGCAGGGTTCTGGCGCCCGCGAGGAGTATCAGCGACATGCACAAAGTCGTCCAGAACTCGACCGTGGACGGGATCATAGCGATAGTGTTCGCTCTGCTAGTGCTCGTCGTGCTCGCCGATGCGGTACGGGTGTGCATACGGGCTGTCCGCACCCGGGCGCCGATAACCACCACCGAAGCGGACTATGTAGCCTCCCGTTTTGTCGCGTCCGGGGGATTGTTGGCGATCGCTGAAGAGCGCCAACTGCTCGCGGATGCGGTCCAGGCGGCCGGGGCCMCTCAGCCCGAGCCCGTCACACCGCCGCTGCGCCGCTGCGCCGCTGACAACATTCCGCGAAAATAGCGAGAGTTGAATCTGTTTGCGCCGGGACGAGCTGGCGACGGCCATCAGGCCGGAACCCGCTCGTCCCGGCGCGACCAATTGACGGGCCGGCGGCCGACGGGGCAATGGCCGTACGTTAAATGGCTCTTCGCGGTAGGCTGGAATGCGTGGTCACACGGCCACGGGCTTCGGTCAGGCTGTGTTCACGAGGTGTACTGATGGTCAATGTGTGGGGGTTAGTGTTCCTGGTGATGGCTGTGGGTGTGTGATAGATCCTTTGCATGAGGCGTGCGACGGGTTGACGCCCGCGGAGCAGGTGGAACGGGAGCGGGTCCGGATGGCTGCGGCTGACCGGTTCGCGGCGGGAACGACCCGAACGGAGATGGCGCGGGAATTCAAGGTGACCCCGAAAACGGCGGGCTGCGGGTATCGCGCCTGGGAATCGAGAGGCGTAGCCGGCACGGCTGGTCGGTCAGATGCCGGCCCGTCGTGCGCTGGAACGCGACGACACCGCGGCGCGGGAGTGGGTCAAGTGGGAGTGGCCGGCGCTACAACCACGGCGGCGGCCCGGGATGYCCGGGTCTGTTTCCTCGACGAGACAGGGCAGGGCCTGAGGCCGCCACGGGGCGGACGTGGGCGCGGCGTGGGGTGACCCCCGGTGGTGCGGGTACCCGGTCGGGGTGGGCCCGGGCGGGTGAGTGTGGTCGGGATGGTCTGCTACCGGTCCGGCTACACCCCCCGACCTGAACCAGCCCGAGAGGGTATCTGGTCCCATCTGAAACGCGCAACCACGCCGATCGRCTCCTTCGACGACAGCACCGAGGGTTTGTGCTGTCCATCGACAACCGCCGCCGCAGGTTGGCAACATCGAGCTCCCCGACCCGCTCACGTGCCCGGTCTCRCTCGGCCCGTGCCGCGCCCAACTCCGTCTCGTGACGCTCGGCCGCGTCCGCCACGGCCCGCCGCAGCCGTTCGTTCGTCGCGGCCAGCTTGTCGTTCACCGCCCGGGCCGCGACCTACTCGCCGGCCAGCTCCTCGGCTGCCGCGAGACGCGGCCCCATGACATCAGGGCTCCGTCAAAGTCTGTTTTGGCTGGTCAGGGCGATGATCTGGAGGACGAGCCCAGGGTCTCTGATGGTGGCTCGGCGGGCCTGTCTGATGTTCTTGTAGCCTGCCAGGCGTAGTGCGCTGATCGTGGTATCGCGGGCGATGGCCCAGTTCAGGGCGGCGTTCTTGGTGCGGATGGTGTGGCGGTCCTCGTCCATGGTCCGGTCGCGGACATGGTGAATGGCCTCGACCGTCCAGTGGCCACGAGCCCACCGGGCCAGCTGCGCGGGGCTGGCCTGGTCGGTGGACAGGCTCGTGACCAGGTAGAACTCCTCGGTCGAGGTCGCCGCCGGGCTGGTCGTGGTCTTCTTACGGCGGGTGGTCCGGGCCAGCTTGACCACCTGCCGGGTACCTCGGAACCCGACCAGGGACGGCGCGGAGGGGGTCAACGCCTTCAGCGCGCGTTCCTCGATCCGGCCGTGGGCCTTCTCCCGGGTCACGTGCTGGTTTCCGAACTCGTCCCACGGCAGCCCGGCCAGCTTCGCCCGCACGGTGGGCTGGTTGCCCTTGATCGAGAAAAGCCAGTGGCCGCCCTTCGCCCGGATCGCCCGGGCCAAGGGTTCGTGTGCGTGCAGGCAGTCGGTCGTGACCAGCGTGTTGTGGTCACACACCCGGTTGACCAGCCTCCGTACCGAGGCGATCTCGTCGCCGGCCACGACCCGTTGATGCCCGAGC
>NZ_MOMD01000059.1:0-42577 GCF_001983015.1 Frankia sp. CcI156 | reverse complement strand
TGACCGGGCGGCCTCCCGCCGCGAGCGGGATCATGCTGGGTGGCGGTGCGCCGAGGGCCCGTCACGTCCTGCCGAACATCGTGGAACGGACCTCCCGCGGCGAGTACTCGATGGATCCGTATTCGAAGCTGCTCAAGGAGCGGATCGTCTTTCTCGGTGTGCAGATCGATGATGTGTCGGCGAACGACGTGATGGCGCAGCTGCTGTTCCTGGAGTCCGAGGATCCCGACCGGGACATCTCGATCTACATCAACTCGCCGGGTGGGTCGTTCACGTCGTTGACGGCGATCTACGACACGATGCAGTTCGTGCGGCCGGACATCTCGACGATCTGCATGGGTCAGGCGGCGTCGGCGTCGGCGGTGCTGCTGGCGGCGGGCACGCCGGGGAAGCGGTTCGCGCTGGAGAACAGCCGGATCCTCATCCACCAGCCGTCGGCGCAGGGCGAGGGCCAGTCGAGCGACATCGAGATCCAGGCGCGGGAGATCCTGCGCGTACGGGCGCTGCAGGAGACGATGCTCGCCCGCCACACCGGTCGTACCGAGACGGAGATCCGTCGCGACACCGAACGCGATAAGATCTTCAGTGCCGATGAGGCCGAGGAGTACGGCCTCATCGACGAGGTCATCATGAGCCGTAAGGCCGCCCGGCTTCTATCGGCACGCAGCGCCTGACCGGGTGCGATCCGGCGGTTGGCCGCTCCGGTCGGCCTGCCACACGTCGACTGGCCACAGGCCGACCTGTCGACGAGCGTGCCCGCGGCCGCCTTCCGGCCGACTATGCTGCGGCCGGAAGGCGGCCGCGGGCCGGGACCACCTGCCCGGCCCCTCCGATCTCCCCGATCCCCGCGGACCGGGAGCGACGGCGGCTCGCCGCGGGCTGGGCACCACCACCCGGCCGGTATGGACGGCGGCCCGGAAGCTCGGCGAGAGTCCCAGGTTCGGCGACACGCCGAAGGGCGACGCCGCGCCGACCGTTGCGCCGACACCGGTTGTTTCGATGCCAGCCGAGCCCGTGATGCTGGCGGTGGCCGCGGTGCCGCTGGCGGCGTGCAGGTCAGCGGAGATGACGCGGGCCGTGATCGGTGGTGTCGCCTGCCCGTGGACGGCGGACAGCGGCCCAGGCGATGTCACGGGGGTGACCTCGGGTTCGAGCCGGGCGAGCTCCAGACGCACCTCGTCCAGCAGATCGGACAGCCGGATGTGCAGCGCCCGGCAGACCGCGGCGAGGATCTCCGAAGACGCCTCCTTCAGGCCGCGTTCGATCTCCGAGAGGTAGGGCGTCGACACCCGCGCCGCGTCCGCCACGTCCCGCAGGGTGCGGCCCTGAGCGAGGCGACGTCGGCGCAGCGCCTGCCCGACCAGCCGGCGCAGCAACGGCATCTCGGCATCATCCGTCATCGCCATCAGGAACCTCCGGGGGACTGGTGCCTTGAAGGGTCAGGGAATCGGAGGGGCGCTCGCGTCCTGATAGATACACGCGTCCCGGATACTGATCACGTGGGTGGGAAGGCGACCGCTGCCGCARCCACCCCCGGGTAAGTCGATGGAGGGCTAAGRCACCGAGCGTATCCGCTGCGCCCTCGCCGGAACCGCAAGTACCGCACCCGGCATTCCGCCCACACCTTTGCCGCGAAGTCGCCGACGGCCGCCGGAGTTGCCGACGGCCGCCGGAGTTGCCGACGGCGGACGAACCGTGCGGCGCCGATGCATACGGCGACAACGTGTGAGGAGACGGACGCCGAAAGTGGCACGAAGATGCACCAAAGGTCGGTATTTCTACATCATCCGCGCACTTAGCGTCGTTTCCGTCGTGATTCATCCTGACCGTCCGGTCTCCGGAACGGTCGTCGCGGTGGCCCGCTTAGCCGGGGCCGCCAGGGACAGGAGATCCGTGGAGGCTCCCACACACGTGCCCCGTGCCGTTGCCACGCCGATGGCCATACCCATGTCCATGTCCTCKGCCGCGTCGGTGCCGATGGCGGTCCTCGGCACCCGTCCCCACGCCCACCTTGAGCCGCCCGGCGCATCCCCGCGGGCGACGGCGTCCGGGTCGTCTACCCCGGCTCCGGCCCTCGACATGACCGGAGACGACCGCGTAGCCCTGTGGCAGCAGCGCCTGCTCGAGGCGGAGTCGGGGATGACGACGTTCCTGCTGGAACACCACGCCGATCTGCGTCTACTCGACTGGCTGCATACCCAGGCCGAGATCTTCGCCGACTTCCCGACGCCCGACGATCGTGATCCGACGGCCTGGYAGCGGGTGTTCTTCCGCGCGCAGGCACTGATCGAACGGTTCATCGTGTCGCGCTGGGGCGAGGCGGAGCTCGTCGACTGGGCGAGGGCCAATGCCTCGGTCTTCGGCAAGGTGGAGCCCGAGCCGACCGGCCGGCCCGCCGACGTCGTCCACCGGCTCGCACGCCAGGCGGATCTCTACTCCTCCCGTTACGCGGTCGACACCGACGAGCCCATGCAAGCGACCCTGATCATCTCGCACTGTGGCATCTGGGACTACCGCGAGCAGGCCCGCGCCCGGGGCGTGCCCCTCACCCTGGCCTCCCCCTGTTCGTTCTGCACCACTGCCCTCTCGGCGAACATCCGGGCCAAGGGATACGAACCGGCCTTCCGCCTGCTGCATGACGACCCCTCGGTCCCGTCAGCCGGCGTGGCCGTGCCCGCTCCGGGCGGCCAGCCTGCCGTCGTKGCCGGGTCGGTCGCCGGACCGGGGCAGGTCGACCGTGGCTGCGTCTGGACCGCCACCGGCACCACCGGCACCACCGGCACCACCGGCACCACCGGCACCACCGGCGCCACCGGCGCCACCGGCGCCACCGACATTGTCCACAGAGCGGAGATCAGGCCATGACCCTCGTGACCGACAGCGGTCATCCCGGCGCCATCGACGATCCGGGCCGACCAGCCGCCGGTGACCACCCCGCCGGTGCGACGGCCGATCCCCCGGCCGACTCGCCGCTGGGAACCCCGCCGCCTGCCGCGCAGGGGCTGATGACCGGGGAGCGGTACCGGGCGAGCCTCAACGACGGCCGCGAGGTGTGGCTCGACGGGGAGAAGGTCGCGAACGTGGCGACGCATCCAGCCTTCCGGGGCGCCGTTGACGAGCTGGCCCGGCTGTTCGACCTGCAGCACGACCCGGATCTGCGCGACGTGCTCACCGTCCACGAACCCGAGGCGGGAACCCGCGTCGGYTGGTCCTACCAGCTGCCGCGCACGCTGGACGATCTGCGGGCCCGGCGGCGCAGCACGGCCGTGTGGATGCGCGAGTCCTGGGGTCAGCACGGCCGGTCGCCGTCGTTCATGGCGAACGTGGCGGTGGGTCTGCTCGACTTCCGGGAGCATCTGGAGTGCAACCAGGCCGGCTTCGGCGCCAACGCGGTGGCCTTCTACCGGCACTGTGCGGCCAATGACCTGGTCCTCRGCCACGCTTTGGGCGACCCGCAGATCGACCGGACCACCAGCCCCGTGGACGATCCCGATCTCGCGCTGCGCATCATCGCCGAGCGGGACGACGGCGTCGTCGTCCGGGGCGCCAAGCAGCTCACGACGCTGGCCCCACTGGCCCACGAGGTGCTCGTGTACCTCTCGGCGAGCTTCGCGCAGCGCGAGGCCGAGCAGTTCGTGATCTGGTTCGGCCTGCCGCTGGCTACCCCAGGCGTGAAGATCCTCTGTCGGGAGCCGCTGGGGGCCCGGCCGTACGGGCACGCCCACGCGCTCGCGTCCCGGTTCGACGAGCAGGACGCCATGCTGTTCTTCGACGACGTGCTGGTTCCGTGGGACCGGGTGTTCCTGCTGCGCGACGGCAACCTCGCCCGGGTCGGACTCGGACGGATCAACGCCTGGAGCGCGGCCGCCGGCCACATCCGCTACCAGGAACGGCTGCGGACCCTGCTCGCCGTCGGCACGCTGCTCGCCGACGCGATCGGAGCCTCGGGGCTGCGTCACGTCCAGGAGGACCTCGGGGAGTTGGCGAGCTACGTTGACCTCGTCGGGTACTTTCTCGACGCGGGGGAGGCCAGGGCCGAGACGACGGACGGCGGCCTGCTCGCGCCGGGTAACACCGACGCGAGCCGCGTGTGGTCGGCGCAGGTCGCCGGCCGGGCGGTGGAGATCGTGCGGCGGATCGGCTCGTCGGGTGTCCTCATGCAGCCCAGCGAGCGTGACCTCGCCRCCGCCGACCTGCGGCCCTATCTCGATCGGTACATGCGGGGCGCGAACCTCCCGGTCGAGGAGAAGTCACGGCTGTTCCGGCTGGCCTGGGAGCTCACGGCGGACAGCTTCGGGCAGCGTCAGGACCTCTATGAGTTCGTCCACCGCGGGGACATCACCCGCAACCGGATCAACCTGCTCCGCCGGGATGACCTGGGACCTGTCACCGACCAGATCCGGGAGCTGATCACCCGTCCGCTCTGAGGCTTGACGGCAGGTGGCTGTCGGACCGGTGGCTGTCGGACCGGGCGGAGGGGTCCGGGGACGGTGTGCGCGGAGGGTGTTAGCGATACCACCGCCTACCTGGTTGAGCTACCCGAAGGTGCCTACGGTCAGGCCAGCCMCCTGCACGCGGGACGACGGGGTGATACCGCCGGCCCGCGTTCGCTCCTCGTGGTAAGGACCCGGAGTCATGACGATCGGAGCCGCCTCGCCCCCTCCCGTCCGTGCCGAGGTCTCCGGGTCCTCTGCGTCCTCCGGGTCCTCCGGGTCCTCCGGGGGTCCGCCGTGGGTCAGGGTTTCGGCCTGTCCTGGGGTTCCCGTTCGCGCCGAGGCGTCCGCGCAGCCCGAGTGTCCCGCGTACGCCAAGGATCTCAGGCCCACGGGAATCGACGGCGGCGTGTCGGTGTTTCTGCTRCACGCCCATCCGGTGACCGGGGCGGGGCTGCACCTGCTGCTCTCGACGATCTGCCGGCTCGACGTCGTCGGCCGCGGCCATCGGCTGGATGCCGCGCTGCCGCAGATCCGCCGCTCGCGTCCCCGGGTCCTGCTGCTCGGGCTCGCGGGGGATCTCGCGACCGACCTCGCGGCGGTGCGCCGGCTGCGCGTGGAGGGCGACCGGATCCCCACCACGCGCGTTCTGCTGTTGCGGCCGCTGGCCACCTGCGCCGAACTGACCCAGATCCTCACCACCGGGGCGTCGGGGGCGGTGCTGCCGGACGCCCCGCCTGCCGACCTCGCCCACGCGGTCACCATCGCCGCGCTCGGCGGCGTGGTCTTCCTGCCCGCGCCGCCGCCGACGGGGGTGCCGGGGCCGCCGGTCCAGGCCGAGCTGCCACCGCAGGCCCTCGGGCTGACCTCCCGGGAACGCGCGGTGCTCGGCCAACTCGCCCGCGGTCTGTCGAACGCGGAGATCGCTTGCGAGCTCGCCCTGGCCGAGGCAACGGTCAAGCGGTACCTCACCGGTGCGATGCGCAAGATCGGCCAGCCGGACCGGCTACGCGCCGGCCTCTACGCCTATCGGCACGGACTGCTGGACGGTCCGCATGCCGGCTGGACGGGCCGTGGGCGTGGGTCCGGCCGCGGATCGGCGCCGGACCGGATGATCGAATGATCGGGGTGGCCGCGGGCGCCATGGCGGGATGAACACGTTCCGCGAGTCGGTGTTTTCGATGATCCGGATTCCGGCTGATCATCACAGATCTATTACTTGTGGTTATTGATAGGTTGCTTCGGGTGTCGAAATTCGTGCTGACGTTATTCGATCATGTAAATGGCGCGATCTCTCCGGGTAAGCGCCGGACATGGCTGCCGGGCGATGCCACCATGGGGCTGTGTCCTCTTGCGTTGGACGGTCCGCTCGGCCGTTTCGGCCTGCGCTGATCCGGCGGCGGTGGCTGGATTTCAGCCATCACATGGGTGACTGCTGTTAGGCGTTGTTGGCGACTGAGGGTAGTAGCAGTCCTGCTGACCGCGTGTCCCTGTGTCGATGCTGTCCCGCCCGCCGGATGTGCCGGATGTGCCGGATGTRCCGGATCGGCGGTGTCGACCAGGCCGCCCGATCCGACTGGAACCGATGAGCGACGACGCCCGCCAGCGTGAGCTTGGATTCTTTCTTCGTGCCCACCGTGAGCGCCTGCGACCCGAGGACGTCGGGTTGCCCGCCACACCTCGCCGCCGCACCCCGGGGCTGCGCCGGGAGGAGGTCGCCGCGCTCTCCGGCCTCGGCCTCGCCTGGTACACCTGGCTGGAACAAGGCCGGGTCGCCGCGTCCCGGCAGGTCCTCGAGGCCGTCGCCCGGGCCCTGCGGCTCGAYGACGACGGTCGTCGCCACGCCCTGGCGCTCGCCGGCCTGCACACGCCGCCAGCGGACCGCCACCACACCCTCGTCAAGGCGCTGCGTTCGGTGCTGGACAACTGGCCGAACTGTCCGGCGTTGCTGCTCGACCGGCGCTTCGACGTCACCGCCTGGAACGACGCCTACACCGTCCTGTKGGGGGATCCCGCCGACGTGCCCGAGCCCCAGCGCAACCTGCTGTGGCTGCTGGTGGCGCAGCCCCGGACCCGGGACGGGATGGGCGGGTCCGAGGACGTGGCCAAGGACCTGCTCGCCCAGTTCCGCGCCCAGATCGGTCATCATCCCGACGACCAGCGCGGCCGTGCCGTGCTGGAGCTGCTCGAACAGGCGCGCCCCGAGCTGCGTGCCTGGTGGCAGTGCCGGTCCGTGCGCGTGTTCACGGGCCGCACGGTCAGCGCGGCCACGCCGCTCGGCGACATTTCGCTGATGCTGTCGGTGCTGCGACCGGGTGATGATCCGGAGTCCACCATCTGGCTCCAGACGCCCGCGACGCCCGCGGACCGGGAGCTGCTCACCCGGCTGGCGGCCGAGACGCCGGGCGCGGCGGGGCGCCCGGACCCCGCCGCGCGGCAGCGGCTCTCRGCCTGACCGCGACCGGCGGCCCGGCCCGCCACCGGCGGCCGGCGGCCGGCGGCCGGCGCGCGATGGTGCTGCATCTGCACGGCGGCGGCCCTGCTGGCCGCACGGGACGCGGGGCTTCCGCCRCCGGGGGCCGTGTCACGTACCGCGCGTGGGCGGGCACCGGGCACTGCTGGCACATCGCGGTGCCTAGTTCGGGGGCTGCGAGGGAGGCGTTGGCGGAGGTCGTGGCGTTCCCGCGGGCGTATCTCGCCCGATGACGTCGTGGCGTGCCTGTGTATGTGTGACAGCTGCGCTGGCTGTGCCGACCGTGTCGGCCCTTCCTTCCTGCGGTCTACCTGGATCCACCAGCGCTGGTGGTGTGATCTTTCATAGCATGATCAGATATCTGTGATCTTCCCTGGTGCGCGGGTGAGTTGGCCTTTCGGCATGGTCCGCCGCCGGGATCGGGGGTCGGTGCAGATCTCCTCGGCGGGGACTTTAGTCCGCCGGATGGCCGGGGATGTGCCGGGCGGCCAGCCCGCCAGGGCGTAGTCGACCGCCATGACCTGGGGCCCGCATGTCGCGGGCATCGGTCCACGCCATCTCGGGTATCGGGGCGTCGCTACGACCGTTTGACCCCGCTCAGGTTACCTGAGGGTGCCTTTCGGCCGGGGTCGGTTCGGGCGGGGTCGGTTCGGGCGGGGCGGGCCGCGGGGCGACGCGCACGGGCTTGCGGCGATGTCTATGAGCCGCGATAACAGGATGAACCGCTGCCTGTCTGGGCTGGTACGGCAGTAGCACCATCGGCGACTACCTCCCCGTTCGTGCTGGTCCGTGCTCGTACGGCACGCGCCCGGGCCGCCGGCTGCGGCTCCCCGTGCCCCTCGGCCGCCGGGCCGCATGACCCGGTGAGGCCATCGTCGCGTCCGCCCTATCTGGAGCATCCATGAAACGCCCACGTCCCCGATTCCACCCCGCCGTCCGCGTCGCGGCCGTCGCGGCCGCCGCCGCCATGCTCGGCGCCTGCGCGTCCGATCCGGCACCCGCCGGCTCCACCAGCGCGAACGGGGCGGGCGGAACACCGCACCGGGGCGGCACGCTCACCTTCGCGGTGGCCACCGAGGGCGACTGCCTCGACCCGCACGTCAGCCCGGCCGACGTCACCGCCGTCATCCAGCGGGGTGTGTTCGACTCGCTCGTGACGCAGCAGCCKGGCGGCGGGGTCGGCCCGTGGCTGGCCACGTCGTGGACGGTCTCCGCCGACGCGAAGACGTTCACCTTCAAGCTCAAGGACGGCGTGACGTTCCACGACGGCACACCGTTCGACGCGGCGGCGGTGAAGGCGAACTTCGACCACATCGCGGCGAAGTCAACGAAGTCGCAGTACGCGGTGGCGCTGCTCGGCCCCTACGTCGGCACCGAGGTCGTCGACMCGCACACGGCCAAGGTCACCTTCTCCAAGCCGTACGCGGCATTCCTCGCCGCGGCCGCCACGACCTACCTCGGCATCGAGTCGTCGAAGAAGATCGCCGACGCGCCGGACACCCTCTGCTCGGGCGGGCCGAACTCGGTGGGTACCGGGCCGTTTCGCTTCACCCGTTATGTGAAGGGATCGGTCGCCGAGTTCACCCGCAACGACGGCTACACCTCGGCCCCCGGCGGCGCGAAGCACACCGGCGCCGCCTACCTCGACAAGCTGGCCATCCGCTTCCTGCCCGAGGACGCGACGAGGGTGAGCGCGCTGCGCAGTGGGGAGATCGACGCCGCCGACGGCGTGCCGGCGCAGAACGTCGCCGCGATCGAGGGCGATACCTCCCTGCGGCTACTCAAGGTGATTCCGCAGAACGCCAACTACTCGATCTACTTCAACACCAGGCGTGCGCCGTTCTCCGACGAGCGGGTCCGTAAGGCCGTCCAGCGCGCCGTCGACGTCGACACGATCGTGAAGACGGTCTACGCCGGCCAGTACGCCCGCGCGTGGAGCAYGCTGACGCCAAAGAACATCGCCTACGATCGCAGCCTCGAGAAGGCCTTCCCCCATGACGTCACCGCGGCGAACAAGCTACTCGACGAGGCCGGCTACACCGGCCGCGACGCCGACGGCTACCGCACGAAGAACGGCGCGCGTCTCGTCCTCGACTGGCCCTACGTCGGCGCCTTCAACCGCGAGCAGCGCGACATCGTCAGCCAGGCGGTACAGGCCGACCTGAAGAAGGTCGGCATCGCCACCAAGCTCTACTCGATGGACTCGGGCGCCTACACCACCCAGCGCAACGCCGGCGGCTACGACCTGATCGCCTACAGCTGGGGCAAGTCCGACCCCGACCTGCTCCGTACACTGTTCGCCTCGAATCTGGCGTTCACCCAGGGCGGGGCGAACAGTTCCGGGATCGCGGTGCCGGAGGTCGACGACTGGCTCGCGACCGGCGCCGGCACGACGGATCTCRCCGCCCGCAAGAAGGCCTACGGGCAGGTGCAGAAATATGTGATCGACCACGCGTACACCCTGCCGATCTACGTGTTCACCCGGACCGTCGGCACGGCGTCGAAGGTCCACGACATCACCTTCGACGCGGACGCCTTCCCGCTGTTCTACGACAGCTGGGTGGGCTGATCTAGTGCGGGCTGTGGCGAGGTTCCTGCTGCGCCGGCTGGTCGTGGGCGCCGGGGTCCTATGGGGCGCGGCGACGTTGGCCTTCGTGACGCTGCACGTCGTACCGGGTGATCCTGTCGACACTTTGATCGGGCCTACGTTCGGGATCTCGCCGCAGCTTCGGGAGCAGATCAACGAGACGTACGGATTCCAGTCGCCGCTCGTCGTCCAGTACGGCACCTGGCTGCGCCGCCTGGTGACCGGCCATCTCGGCACCTCCTACCAGCTGCAGCGGCCGGTCGTGGAGGTGTTGTCCGGTCAGGTGTGGCCGACGGTGCAGCTGGCGCTCACGGCGTCCGCACTCGCCGCGCTGCTGGCGGTCGGACTCGCGGTGTCGACCGCCGGCCGGGGCGGCACCACCCACCGGCTCGGCCGGATGCTGGCGACCAGCGCCGAGCTGCTCGTCGTGTCGAGCCCGACGTTCTGGATCGGCATCCTGCTCATCACCCTCTTCTCCGCGCATCTCGGCTGGTTTCCCAGCGCCGGCGCCACTGGCCCGTCCGGACTGGTCCTCCCGGCGTCCGCGCTGGCCCTGCCGATCGCCGGGGTCCTTGCCCAGGTGCTGCGGGAGGGCCTTGACGCCGCGCTGGAGGCTCCGTTCGTCGTCTCGGTTCGCGCCCGCGGCATCGGCGCGGTGGGTGTGCTGACCMGCCATGCCCTGCGCCATGCCGCGCTCCCGCTCGTCACCCTGCTCGGCTGGGCGGTGGGCAGCCTGCTCGGCGGCGCCGTCGTCACCGAGGCGGTGTTCGCCCGGCCGGGGATCGGTCGGGTGACCCTCGTGGCGATCTCGGCCAAGGACATCCCGGTGGTCACCGCGGTGGTGCTGCTGTCCGCGGCGGTCTTCGTCGTCGTGAACAGCGTAGTCGACCTGCTCTACCTGCTCATCGACCCGCGACTGCGCGACGACGGATCCGGTGCCGGGAGGGCCACGGCGGTTGATCTGGCGGTGTCCCGGTGACCGCGGTCGGGGAAACCCGCCCCGGGACCGAGCCGCCCGCCGCCGGTGCCCTGGCCGGCACCGGCGGTGGCCGGCCGCGTCCCGGTTTGATCGCGGCCGGCCTGCTGATAGTCCTGCTTCTTGTCGCGACCGCCTGGCCGGGGCTGCTCAGCCGCCATCCCGCGGACGGGACGAACCTCGGCGAGGCGCTGCGCGGACCGAGCTGGGCACACTGGTTCGGCACCGACCAGCTGGGCCGGGACGTCTTCGCGCGGGTGGTCACCGGCGCCCGGCATTCGCTACTGCTCGGTGCCGGAGCGACCGCGCTCGGCGCGGGGATCGGGGCGACGGTCGGCCTCGCGGCGGCCCTCGGCGGCCGGTTCGCCGACGGGCTGCTCATGCGGCTCGTGGACCTGCTGCTTGCCTTCCCCGAACTGCTGCTCGCGCTGCTGGTCATCACCATCGTCGGTCCAGGATCGGTGAACGCGGCGGTGGCCATCGGCATCGCGGCGGTCCCCAGCTACGCGCGGGTTGTGYGGTCGCGTGCCCTCGTCGTCCGCCATGCCGGGTTCGTCGACGCCGGGGTGGCGCTCGGCCTGCCCCGGTCGGTGATCATGCTGCGCCACATCGTGCCGAACACGCTCGGACCGCTGCTCGTGCTGGCCACCGTCGGCATCGGGACGGCGATCATCTCCGGTTCGGCGTTGAGTTTCCTAGGCCTCGGTACGAAGCCGCCGGCCCCCGAGTGGGGGGCGATGCTCGCCGACGGCCGGGGCGTCATCGACACCGCCTGGTGGGTCGTGGTGTTCCCCGGGGCGGCGATCGCCGCCACGGTCGTCGCCGTGACCGTGCTCGGCCGCCATGCCCGCCTGCGGGTGGAGGGACGGACTCCGTGAACGACCAGCCGCAGGTCTCACCGCCGGCACCGCCGAACCTGGCACCGCCGAACCTGGCACTGCCAAACGTGGCATCGCCGAACCTGGCACCGCTGGGGTCGGAGCCCCCTGGTTCGATACCTCCGAGCGGGCGGGGGGCGAAGGAGCCGTCCGCGACCCTGCTGACCGTCGACGGGCTGCGGGTCTCCTTCGGCCGGGGCGCTCGGGCCGTCGAGGCGGTGCGGGGAATCTCCTTCGATGTCGGCGCGGGGGAGTGTGTGGCCCTCGTGGGCGAGTCCGGATCGGGTAAGAGCGTGACCGCCCGCGCCCTCGTCGGACTCGCCGGAGCGGGCGCGACGGTCCAGGCCCGGCGGCTGCGCCTGGGCGGGACCGACCTCATCGGGCTGCGGGACCGGGAATGGCGCGCCCTGCGTGGCCGCCGGATCGGCCTGGTGCTCCAGGACGCCCTCGGCTCCCTCGATCCGCTGCGGCGGGTCGAGCAGGAGGTCGACGAGGCGCTGCGGGCGCATGGCCCGGTCGCGCGAGCCGAACGTGGCCCCCGCGTCGTGACGCTGCTGGCGCGGGCCGGCATTCCTGATCCACAGGTCCGTGCCCGGCAGTACCCGCACCAGCTCTCCGGCGGGTTGCGCCAGCGGGTGCTGATCGCCGCGGCGCTGGCCGGCACCCCGGACCTGCTCATCGCCGACGAGCCGACCACCGCTCTCGACGTCTCGGTCCAGGCCCGGATCCTCGATCTGCTCGCCGGTCTGCGTGCGAGCGGGATGGGACTGCTGCTCATCAGCCATGACCTGGCGGTCGTTGCCCGGCTCGCCGATCGGGTCGCCGTGCTGCGCGACGGAGTGATCCTGGAAAGTGGCCCGACCGAGCGGGTGCTGGGCGATCCCACGCACGCCTATACCCGCGAGCTGCTTGCCGCCGTGCCCTCCGCACGGACCAGGGGCAGCCGGCTGGCCGGACCCGTCGACGAAGCCGGGCTCGCGTCTGCCGGGCTCGACGCGGGCGGCTCGACCGGCGCCGAGATCCTTCTGCGGGCGACGGGACTGCGCAAGGCGTTCCGGACGACGGACGGAGAGCGACGCGAGGTGGTCCGGGACGTCTCCTTCGCGCTGCGCCGCGGGGAGACCCTCGGGCTCGTCGGCGAGTCCGGTTCGGGGAAGACGACGCTCGCCCGGATCATGCTGGGTCTGACCGAACCCGACGCGGGTGAGGTGCTGCTCGGCGGCGTTCCCTGGGTCGGTCCGTCGGATCCTGGGGGCGGCCGGGGCAGCTCGGTGTCGGAGCGTGAGCGCCGACCACGCCGTCGGCAGATCCAGGCGATCTTCCAGGACCCGCTGGGTTCCTTCGACCCACGACTGACGGTGGGCCGGATCCTGACGCAGGCGCTGCGGGTGGGTGGGGTCGCGCGGACCGAGCGCCGCGACGCCGCCGTCCGACGGCTGGAACAGGTGGGGCTCTCCGCGCGGGAACTACGGCGCAGACCGGTCGAGCTGTCCGGCGGCCAGCGGCAGCGGGTGGCCATCGCCCGGGCGCTGTCCGTGGAACCGCAGGTGCTGATCTGCGACGAACCGGTATCCGCGCTCGACGTGTCCATCCAGGCCCAGGTCTTGGACCTGCTTGTCGACCTGCGCCGGACCCACCGTCTGGCCATGGTCTTCGTCTCTCACGACCTCGGCGTCGTGCGGCACCTCAGCGACCGGGTCCTGGTGATGTACGACGGGCGGATCGTCGAGTCCGGGGAGGTGGAGACGGTCTTCACCGCCCCCCGGCACCCCTACACCGTACGGCTGCTCGCCGCGGTGCCCCGGCTCCCCGCACCGCCTACCCCCCTATCGGCTGCCGGGCCGTCTCCGCAGGCCGGGCCGTCTCCGCAGGCCGGGACGCCCGTGGCCGACAGCGCCACAGCCGTACCGGCATCTGGGTAATGTGCCCGTCGGTGTCGAGGCGGTGCTGCGCGACCTCCCCGATCGCCCGAAAATAGTCCTCCTGGCGATCCGCACCGACGAGCCGGCTGTAGTAGGTGCCAAAGGTCGCCGCGTGGAACCGCTGGTACTCTTCGCCGCTCGCGGCCCGCACGAGTGCCGGGCGTTCGTCGACGCCGTCGATGTCGAAGTACGCGTCGAGCAGGGTCGCGGTGTCGTCCACGGACAGGGTGCGTACGGCGATCGGAATGATCCCGGCCGCCGCCAGCAGCCTGGGTACGTCCTCGGCCGCATGGCCCAGGCGGACCAGGGCCTGCCGGGCGAGGTCGTCGCTGCCACCGAACCCGTACTCGTCGTGCTCGGGATGGTGGGTGGTGAGCAGGAAGGCGCCGCCGGGTCGCAGTCGCATGGAGATCCACCGCACCAGCTGCTCCTCGTCAGGGTGGATCCAGTGCAGGACCGCGGTGAGGGTGACCAGGTCGAACGCCGTGGAACCCGCATCGTCGGCCAGCTGCGGGGGCCGGCGCAGATCGGCCTGGACGAAGCGGAACCGTACCCGGGTCGCGTAGGGGGCGAGCTTGCGTCGAGCCTCGGCGAGCCGGGACTCCTCACGATCCAGGCCMAGGGCGTCGACGGCGTCGGGCAGGCGGTCGAGCGCCGCGGCGAGCAGGGAACCGATGCCGCAGCCGAGATCGGCGACGGACCGGGCGGTCGGATCGGCGAACCCGAGCACCCAGTCGGTGTCCTGAGCCTGCCGAAGCCGGCTGGCGTCGTCGTATCCGCCGAGTCGGGCCGCCTGTGCCGTGAYGGTCTGCGTCATCTGCTTCTCCCCAGCCGAGGTATGTCAACCGATCCGACGTACTGACGGTCCGCCATCGTGCATCACGGGCTCGCGCCAAGCGCCGAGTTCCGTGCCATGAGTTTTGAAATTAGGCATCGTGTTCGTGTGGGGTCAAGGTAGCTTTCTGCGTCCATAGTCGACATCCTGTTAGTACTGGTAACAGCACCGTGATGCCTCTGGACCCGCCGCCGCGAGCCGACTGGAATGGGTCGCGGGCCGGGACGCGGAAACTGTTCGCGGCAGTGGAAGCCGCGACGGTGGAAACCAGGTACGACGGTGGAAACCAGGTACGACGGTGGAAACCAGGTACGACGGTGGAAACCGCACAGACATCGGTACCGCCGTGCCGGACCGGAGCTGGTCCGCAACCGGTCTGGGACTTGGCTGCGACCGCCCGGAGCCGGCCCAGAACCATGCCCAGGGGAGACGATGACCAGTACAACGGAATTCGATGCGGCTTTGGCGCCGGCGCGAGACGTGATCGCTGCACAGCGTTCCGAGCCCGACACGTCGGTCGGATACGTCCAGGGCATCCTCAGCCACGACATCTCCACGGAACTCGGTCGGCTGCAACTGCTGGAATCACAGGTGGACCCGGCCACGCACGCCGTTCTCGAGGCGCGGGGAATCGCAGACGGAGGGCGGTTCCTGGAAATCGGTGCCGGTGCGGGTTCGGTCGCCTACTGGCTGGCCGACCGGTTCCCCGGCGGGGAGGTGACCGCGGTCGACGTGAGCACGAGTTTCCTCGACGACACCGGCCGGTCGAACCTGCGGATCGTCCAAGCGGACGTGCGCACCCACGACTTCGAGCCGGGCTCCTTCGACCTCATCCATGCCCGCACCGTCCTCATGCACATCCCCGAACGTGAGGAGGTGCTGCGGCGGCTAGTCTCCTGGCTGGCCCCGGGCGGCTGGCTGGTCACTGAGGATCTCGTGCTGTCCCCGGTTGACTCGTCACCGCACGACGAATTCCGGCACGCCTTCGAGGCGATCGGCCAGGCAATGGCGTCGTCGATCGGGTCGGACCTGTGGTGGGGGCGAACGCTGCCGGCGCCGCTGACCCGAGCGGGCCTGGTCGACGCCGGTCTGCACGCCACGTACTACCCGGTTGGCGGCTCCAACGAGATCGGGCGCCTGTGGCGTGCGACGTTCAGCSAGTCCGCCGACTACCTTGTCGCCAGCGGCCTGCTCACCCGCGCCGATCTCGACTCGGCCCTGGCCCTGCTCGCCGATCCCGACTTCCTCGACCTCGGGCCCAGCATCATCGCGGCCTGGGGCCRGCGCCCCCCGGCCTGAGCTTACGGGCGCGGGAACTCCCGCCCTTCCGTCTCCGTCCTTCGTCCTCCGTCTCCGTCCTTCGTCCTTCGTCCTTCGTCCTCCGTCTCCGCGACGACCATCTGACCGAACACCGTCGACCACCCGTGAGGTACTCCCGTGACCACTCCGCGCTTCGGTGTCACCCTTCCTCTGCCCGGCATCCCGCTGCGGGACCATCGACGCATCGTCACGGGACTCGCTGACGCTGGCTACAGCGACGTGTGGACGGCCGAAGGCGGCGGCATCGACGCGTTCACCCCGCTCGCGGTCGCCGCCGCCTGGGATCCCCGGGTGCGCCTGGCGAGCGCGATCGTGCCCGTCCACACCCGCGGCCCGGCGGTGCTCGCCCAGACCGCGGCGACCCTGGCCGATCTGACGTTCGGCGGGCTTGTCCTTGGCATCGGTTCGTCGGTGCCCGCCCACGTGACCGACCTCAACGGCATCCCGTTCGACGAGCCCTTCCGCCGGACCCGGGACACGCTTCGTTTCCTCACCCGGGCGCTGCGCGGCGAGGTGGTCTCCGGCGCCTTCGACACGTTCGCGATCCGCGGCTTCGCCATACCGAATCCTCCGATCGAGACGCCGAAGGTCATCCTGGGAGCGCYGCGGCCCGGCATGCTCAAGCTCGGCTTCACCGAGGGGGATGGTGCCGTCACCAATCTGTTGTCCCCCGAAGATCTGATCAAGGTCCGCGCCGTCGTCGGACCGCAGCCAGCGGGCAAGGAGCTGGTGGTGAAGGTCTTCGTGAGCCCGAACGCCGATCCGGACGTCGCCCGCCGCGACAGCCGGCCGTTCCTCACCTGGATCCTCAACCAGACCCCCTACCATGCCTTCCACGAATGGCTCGGCAACGGCGAACGGCTCGCCGAGTCCCACGAGCGCTGGACCGCCGGGGACCAGCGTGGTGCCGCCCGGGCACTACCCGATGAGGTCATTGACGCCCTGTTCATCCACGGCACGCCCGAGCAGTGCCGCGACCAGATCGCCGCATATGTGCAGCCCGGGGTTACCGCGATCCAGCTCTACGTCCGCCTGACTCCGTCCTTCCTGCTCGGCTCGTGGGACACCGCCGGATCAGCTGGATCGGCCGGCGGGGGAGAGCAGGACCTGGCCGACCGGGTCCTCGGCCTGCTGAGCACGCTGCGCCCCCGCATCCCAACGCCGGCTGGCGTCGGCTGATCGATCTCGCCGGACGAACCGTGCCGGTTCCCCGACCACGGGCCGCGCCGCTACCTGACCACGGCCACCGGGCAGTGCGCGTGCAGGACGCACTGGTGGCTCACCGAACCGAGAAGCAGTTCGGCGAAGCCGCCGTGCCCGCGGCTGCCGACCACGAGCAGCTGCGCGTCAGCCGAGGCCCGCAGCAGCGCATGGGCGGGGCCATCGGCGACGGTCTCCTTCATAACGGGGATGGGTAGCCCGCCGGCGTGCTCGGTGACGATCGTGGAGACGGCCTGGTCGAGGGTCTGCTGGGCCTGCTCCGCCAGCACCGATCCGATATCGGCGTAGCTCCCCGGGTAGATCGGGATGTCCAGGTGCCAGGCATGCACGACGTGCAGGGCGCTCTTGCGGAGCATCGCCGCCTCGACGGCCCACCGTAGTGCCGTGAGCGAGAGGGCCGAGCCGTCCACGCCGACGACCACCGGCCGGTCGTCGACGCCGGCGGCCGGGGCGACCGGCCGTACCACGACGACCGGCAGGGAGGCATAGTGCACCACACCCTGGCTCACCGAGCCGCTCACCAGCCGGTGCAGGGCCCCGTGACCGCGCTCGCCGACGACGATCATCCGCGCGCCGACCGCGGCCCGCAGCAGCTCCGGGACGGGACTGYCCTCCTCGACCCGCCGGATGATCCGCACTGTCGGATCGCTGACCCGGGCGGCGGTCAGCGCGGTGTCCAGAACCCGCGTGGCGGCGTGCGCCAGACCCTCGCGGTCGGCGTTCGCCGCGGTCTCRAAGACCGGCCGCGGTTCGCCCATGACGTCCCATACCAGTACCGCGATCACCGGGACCAGGCGCCGGGCGGCCTCGTCACAGGCCCACCGGATCGCGGCGACGGACGCGGGTGAACCGTCGACCCCGACGACGATCCCACCGGCGGCGGACTCCGCGTCCGCCACCTCGACGGCCTGCCCGGCGGGGTTGCGGGCGTCCGCCGGCCCGGCGGGGCGCGCGTACCCCGCGCTGTTCGGCTGTGCCGCGCTGTTCGGCTGTGCCGCGCTGTCCGGCTGTGCCGTGGTGTCCGACATCGCCATCACCCTCTCGCCGTGGTGTCCCCCGCCACCGCCATGGTTCCGCCTGAAGGTGACCCCCGCGACGTGACGCGCGGGGTGAGCCGGTGGGGCCTGCGGCCGGGTCATGACCCTGCCGGATGGCCCGCGGCCTGAGGTCGCAGAGGTGGTTGCTCGATGGAGCGCCGGGTGGTGTGCCGGCCGTCAGCGGCCGATGGTGCGGTGCAGAAACGCCAGAACGACGCCCATCCGTTCCCGGGTCGGGAAGGCACCGCCGTGGCCGGCGCCCGGCACGATCGTCACGTCCACTGCCGGCGCTCCGGCGGTGCGCAGCGCGTGGGCGAGTTCCAGCGACTGCTGGTGGGGGACCGTGCAGTCCGCGTCCCCGTGCTCGATCAGGAACGGCGGCAGCGGCCCGCGGCTCAGGTAGTTCAGGGGGCTCGCCACCCGTACCAGCTGGGGCACGGCTGTCACGGTGCGGCCGAGGAAGCGCGACTCCGGCGAGTGGGGCCGGTCGTGCTGGGCGTCGGCCACGGTGCACCGCTCGTTCGTGCGCAGCTGGGCGTCCATCGAGGCGAAGTTCACCGGGCCGTAGAAGTCGACAACGGCCTGGACGTCGCTGGACACCCCGGGGTTGCCGAGATCCGGGTCGTCGAACATCGCCACGCCGCTCGTCGTGCCCAGCATCACCGCGAGGTAGGCCCCGGCCGACGCGCCGGTCGCGGCGATGCGGGAGGGGTCCAGGCCATAGGTGCCCGCGTGGGCCCGCAGCCAGCGGACGGACGCCTTCACGTCCTGGACCGCGGCCGGGAACTTCGCCTCCCCGGACARCCGGTAGTTCAGGCTGGCGACGGCGTATCCGGCGTGGACGAGTGCCCGGACCACCGGCAGGTCGTCCCGCTTGTCGCCGAGCATGAACGCGCCACCGTGGATCGTGAGCACCACCGGCAGGACCGTCCCGGGGACCACCCGGGCCCCYTCGGCACCCGCCGTCGGGGCCGGCGGGGAGGGGCGGTAGAGATCCAGCCGCTGTGCCGGCGAGACCGGCGCGTAGGGCACGTCGCGCAGGACCCACAGGCCGTCGGACTCCTCGGGCGTGCCGGCCTGCGCGAGTGTGCTGTTCGGGCCACCCGGGCCCGACGCTGTCGGCGACGAGGGGCGAGGGGTGGAGCCGTGCCGGGAGCACGCCGCCAGGCCCAGGCCGAGTGCGAGCATGCCGCCGGTGGCGGCAGCGGCGAGGAATCGGTGCTGGGCGGAGCGGATGATGACAATCTCCCTTCCGGAGGGCCGTCCGCGGGACGGGGATCGGCGGGACGGGGATCGGCCGGGCAGGGGTCAGCGGGGACGGAACTCTCGCCTCCGCCAGTCATCATGCCCTGCCGCTCTGACCGTTCCGAACGTCCGATCGCATGATGAATCCCTTGATCTTGGCGTTCACTGACATTCCAGACGGACGGCCCCGGGCGTTGTCCGTTCGGGACACCCGGATCACGGCCGGAGCCGGAGCCTGCGGCCGGAGCCTGCGGCCGGGGCCGGGGCCGGGGCCGACGCGGTGCGGGTGCGGGTACGGGTGTTGGTGACGGGTAGTGGATGTGACCAGCACCACACGGTGTGGGGAGCTGGTATTTTCAGTACAGTACGGTACTGTTTCTCTGGTCCAGGTAATGTTCATTACGCCTTCTCCTCGGCGTCGCGGCCATGCGCGTCGACTCCGGAGAAGCGTCCGAGACGGAAGGGCGAAAACCGATTTCCCCGCCGAGTGGCGCCGGGCGTGGCCGGCCCCGGGACGACGCCCGGGAACGGGCGATCCTGGACGCCGCGCTGGAACTGCTCGTCGAGGTCGGGTATGAGCGGATGAGCATGGTCGCCGTCGCGGCCCGGGCCCGAGCCAGCAAGGCGACGATCTACCGCCGATGGTCGTGCAAGGACGAGATGGTCGTGGAGGCCCTGCGCCGGCATGGTCCCGGCGACCGCGTTCCGGCTGACACCGGGTGCCTGCGGGACGACCTGGCCGCCGAGGTGCACCTCATGATCGACACGATTACCGGTCCCGACGGTGCGCTGCTCATCGGCGTGCTCCGGGCCGCGAGCGAGTCCCCGCGGCTGGCCGCGGTCGTGCAGGCCAACATCCTGCAGAACAAAGCGAAGATCGGCCGTTGCATGTTCGCTCGGGCCTCGCAACGGGGGGAGATCTCTGTGTCGGCCGATTTCGACGTGATTATGGAGATCGTCATGGCGATGATTTTCTGTCGCCTGCTCGTCACCGGCGAGCCGCTCRACGATGCGTTCGTCGATCATATGGTGGACGACGTGCTCAYGCCGTTGCTGGCTGGCCGGCCCGGAACGACACTCCGGCCCGAAACACCCCCGTCCGGGGTCAACTCGAACGCCTGAGCTATTCTCTGCTCGAACTCCTGTTCGATGTCCCTGCCACTGCCACTGCCACTGCCACTGTCCCTGTCCCTGCCACTGCCGCGTCACCGACGCCGCCACGGACCGCCCGGTCCCGGGGGCGCCGTCCATCGGCACCATCCCCATCGGCACCATCCCCATCGGCACCATCCCCATCGGCACCATCCCCACCGCACCGGGTCGCCTCGCCCGAACTCGTGGCGTTCGTTCGTCCCCGTTTCAGGTCCGACCGGCTAGGAGCTTCCCTGTGACCACAACCCTCGACCACCAGGCGGAGGACCGTCCGGTGGACGCGGCTGACGGCTCGCCCGATCCACGGCGCTGGCTCGCGCTCTGGATCATCGCTGTCGCGCAGCTCATGGTCGTCCTCGACGCCGCGATCATGAACATCGCGATCCCGCACGCGCAGGCCGATCTCGACATCTCCACCGCGAACCGGCAGTGGATCATCACCGCGTACACCGTGGCCTTCGGCGGTCTGCTGCTGCTCGGCGGGCGCGTCGCCGACTACCTGGGGCGCAAGCGGGCCTTCAGCTGGGGACTCCTCGGTTTCGCGCTGGCCTCGGCGCTGGGCGGCCTGGCCCCGAACGCCGGGCTGCTGTTCGCAGCGCGGGCGCTGCAGGGCGCGTTCGCGGCCCTGCTCGCGCCGGCCGCGCTGTCGCTGATCACCGTCGCCTTCACCGAAAGCCACGAGCGGGCCAAGGCGTTCGGCGTGTACGGAGCGATCTCCGGCGGTGGCGCCGCGATCGGTCTCATCGTCGGCGGCCTGCTCACCGAGTACGCCTCCTGGCGGTGGTGCCTGCTGGTGAACGTGCCGATCGCGATCATCACCGCGGTACTCGCGCTGCCGGTGGTGCGCGAGAGCCGGGCGGAGGGCGAGGCCCGCTACGACCTGCCCGGCGCGGTGACGGTGACCGCGGGCCTGGTGGCCCTGGTCTACGGCTTCACCGTGGCCGCCGAGGATGGCTGGGGCGACGCCCGCACCATCGGGCTGCTGGTTGGTGCGGCTGTGCTGCTCGTGGCCTTCGTCGTCGTCGAGTCCCGCACCAGCGCGCCGCTGCTGCCGCTGCGGGTGCCGTGGGAGCGCAACCGCGGCGGCTCGTTCCTGGCCTCGCTGCTGACCGGGGCCGGCCTGTTCGCGATGTTCCTGTTCCTGACGTACTACTTCCAGCAGACGCTCGGCTACAGCGCCCTGAAGACCGGCTTCGCGTTCCTGCCGTTCAGCGGCGGGATCATCGTCTCCGCGGGGCTTGCCAGCCAGTTCCTGCCGCGCGTCGGACCCCGGGTGCTGGCCGGCACCGGCACGACGCTCGCGGCGGTCGGGATGGCGCTGCTCCTCGGGGTTGGGACGGATTCGAGCTACGTCGTGCACATCCTGCCCTCCGAGCTGCTGATCAGCATCGGCATGGGCTTCTCGTTCGTGCCCCTGTCGAACCTCGCGCTGATCGGGGTCGCCCCGCACGACGCGGGGGTGGCCAGCGCGCTGGTCAACACGACCCAGCAGATCGGCGGGGCGCTGGGAACCGCGTTGCTCAACACCGTCTACGCGACGGCCGTCACCAACTACCTGGCCGATCACGGGCGGGGTGGGAAGGCGCTTCTCGACCAGGCGCAGATCGAGGGCTACACCACGGCGTTCCTGTGGGGCGCCATCCTCATCGCGCTCGCGGCGGTGGTGATCGTCGTGCTCATCCGGGCCGGGCGGGAGTCGACTACCAACGTCGAGGTCGTCCCCGCGCACGCCGGCTGAGACCCGGGCCGGGCCGGCGTGAGCGACCGGCCCGGCCCGCGCCCGGCTGGCCGGCCGCCGCTTCGGYCAGTCCGCGAGGGTGACCTCGGCGGCTTCAGTCCCCGGCGTGGTCTGCCTCGCCGCGGTCTTGACGGTGACCATTCCGGCCTTTATCAGCCGCTGCAGCAGCACCCGCTGACCGGGGGCGAGCCGCGAGCCGAGCTCGCCGTAGACGACCGGACCGCGGCTGAGTATCTCCCACAGCTGCGGTGCGCCGTCGTGACTGTCCACCCCGCGCACCGAAAACCCCGTCGCGCCTGAGCCGGAATCGACGAGTGCGTCGGAATCGAACTCGAAACGGTGGCACGGTACTGGGGAGGCGGTCGGAGAAGGCACGCCGAGGCCGCCGTTCGCCTCGGCCGCCACCGGATCGGTCCAGTACTCGGCGACGGCGGCCCGTACCGCGGCGGGCGTGTCCAGTTCGAGGTCGGCCGGTGGGAGCACCGCTTTGAAGCCGGGGACATCMAGCGCCACGCCGGCCCGCATCCGGACTCCGGGAGCGGCGACCAGCACGGCGTCCGGTTCCGGCTCCGTCAGCATCACGTGCGCGCGAGCCTGCTGGTACGGACCGTCGATCGCCAGGTCGGACATTCGGCCGGTGCCGCGCGTCATGATCAGGAGCAGGTCGGGGGTGAACGCCGTGTTGAGCAGCGCGTCGAAGGACCGATCGGGCATGTCCAGATGCGGACTCGAATTGCGCCGGTGCCAGTATGCGCTGCCCGGGTTGTCCGCGCCGATCATGTGATACCACTGATCAATCGAGAGCGCGAACACCTCGGCCATTCCGTGCCACTCGTGGTCGTAGTCCTGCCACAGATCTCTCACCAGACCCGGGGAGAGTTCGGCGCGCAGCGTGGTGCGCAGCAGCAGCGCCGCCGAGGCCGCCTGGTTGGCCGCGAACGCGACCCCGGACGAGAAGAGGGGGTCCACGAAGTAGGAGGCATCGCCGATCAGGATCCAGTGCCGGTCGAGGTCGGCGAAGCGCTCATTGACCCGGGAGTAGTTGGTGACCGTCATCATCTGGTCGGAGATCGGCGTCACCTCGGCCACCAGGTCGGCCAGCCGCGGCACGCCGCGGACGGTGCGCAGAAAGACCTCGGAGTCCGTGAAGTCCTTCCCGGGTTCCTTCAGCACCTCCGGGCTCGTCACGATGCCGATCGAGTGCGTGAGCACCCGCTCCCCGTTCACGATCCTGGGGACGGGGATGTACCAGCACCAGCCGTCGGGAAACGCGAAGCAACCGATCGGCGAGAGGTTCTTCTCCCGGAAGATGTTCCAGTCGCCGTCGAGCCCCTGGGCCGGCAGGCCGCCCAGGTAGTGCTGCCAGATCGCGATGTTCCGGTAGCCGGACAACCATTCGCGAGGCTTTTTGGTGACCAGGCTCTGCTGGCGACCGGAGGCATCGACGAAGTACGCGCCGGACACGGCGGTGCCGTCGGCGAGCGTCACCTGACAGCCGTTGGCGGCCGCGGCGAAGTCGGTGACGGCCATCCCGGTGGTGACGTCGACTCCGAGGTCCCGGGCGTGTTCCAGCAGGATCTGGTCGAACTCTGAACGGTTGACGTGCAGTGCCCATCGGTGTACCCCGTCCACCGCCCAGTTCGCGTGGTCGAAGAACGCCCGGCTCGGACCCTGCCGCGCCCAGCTGTAGATACCGCCAAATTTCTTTACCCAGCAGTTGCTGGCCAGCACCTTCGCGAGCGCTCCGCTCTCTGCCAGCACCGGGATCAACGGGTGCGCGAACGACTCGCCGATGTGCTCGCGCGGGAACTCATCCTTCTCGAAGATCGCTACTTTCAGGTCCGAYGTGCGGGCGAGCAGCGCGGCCAGTGTAGAGCCCGCCGGCCCGCCGCCGGCGATAATAACGTCGTAATGATCCCGCATGTCTTCTCCATTTCCTCGAATCTTTGCTCAGATCACATGAATGCGTTGGAGTCGCCGCGAGGAGGCCAGTGAGTAAGACCGTCGACCGTGTAGCAGCGCATGGTTGTCCGCGATCACGACATCGCCGGAACGCCATGCGTGCGCGTAGCTGACGGACGGGTCRTAGAGCCGGGCCGACAGATCGTCGAGAAAGTCCTCGCGATCATTCCGTGAGACGCCGTGGATGTCGAGGAACAGCGGATTGAGATATTCGGCTGGGTCGAGCGCCTCGGCAAAACGAAGAGTCGGCACACCCGTCACGGCATGGGGCACCACGAGGTCCTGCACGATGTGCCCGCCGTAGTGCTTGATCTTTTCGGTCTGGTAGTCGATCCGGACGCCGGCCCAGGTGTCACGCAGGTGCGCAGGCGCGGCGGAAATAATGCGGGCGGTGTCGCAGAAAGTCGTCTCCCCGCCGCTATCCGGGTCGGGAGCGCGTAGGCAGCGGAACACGATGAAGCGTGGCGTGAGCCGGGCGAACGCGCCGTCCCAGTGGAAGGGCACCGGACCCGTGGTGAACAGGTAGTTCTGTGGGTCCTCGTGCACCGTCAGGTCCAGCACCTCCCCGAAGTCCCAGGTCAGGATCTCGCCCATTCGCCGGCAGTAGGCGACGAGATCGGTGGTCGAAGGAGATTGGAAACCTCGTAGCACCAGCAGCTTCGAATCCGCGACGAACCGGGTCAACTCCTCGGGTGGCACGGCGGTCAGATCCGTGTCACTGGATGATTCGATCAACAGTCCGAACGGATGCAGCGAACGCCGCGGCGCCGAGCTGGCGTCGACCAGTGCCCCGGCACTCACGAGACGGTCTCCTTCACCCTCGAATCCGTCCGCATGAGATGCGGAGCGACGAAGTGACTCGGTCGTCCATTGCGCCAGACCACCGACGCGTTCAGCTTTTCGGCGGTGCTGCGCTTTATCAGCGTGACACTGTTGCCGTCGTCCATGGCGACGCCATGCCAGGGAGTGAGCCAGTTGTCCCTGGTTCTGATCATATGGATGCCGATTTTCTCGGAATGGYAGGGCTGGGGGTGGATCGACAGGCGGACGGCGGACGGGAACTGCTCGGCGACGAGTCGGCTCCAGGCGTTGCTGCGGCGGACGATCTGGTAGGCGAGATCCTTGCTGGCGAGCCGGAGTTGAGTGCGGCTGGTCTCCGGGCGCAGCACCAGCAGATCCTCGAACACGAAACGGTGGATGCCGTTGAACTGCGTCTTCGTGGCTGGGCTCGTGGCGATCTGTTGGCGCAGTTCCGCCACCGTTGCGGCATAGTTTTCCTCCAGTTTCCTACGCAGCTCGGTGAAGTCACCGGCGCCGAACGCGTCGTCCAGTGAGTAGAGATCGATATTGTGTGCTCTGATGTCGACCAGCAGCGCCTCCAGGTCGCTGCGGTAGGACGAGATGGCCTCGTCGGAGACACTGATCAGATCCCCGAACACGTGCCCGTCCGAGCAGACCGTGATCCTGGCTCCGGGCTCATAGAAATGGCCGATGTGCTCACACATCGAGCGCAGAAAGTCGAGCGCGATGCGCTCGGCGAGATCCGGCAGCGAGCCGAGGACCTTCTGCCTGTTGGGTGACTTGGCCGGGAAAGCGAGGATCACGAAGTGGATCGGCTCGTTCTGGTTGATCCAGTACTCGATCTTTGGGCGATGGATGTCGAAGCAGAGCTCGCAGGGCTGGGCCGAGCAGACCTCCGTCGGATCGGAGAGCCGCCGGAACTGAAACAGCAGATCGATGATCTCTGTTGCGGTTTCGTTGGGCATGGCTGATTAAGACTCCCTCTTAGAGTCTGTTTTAGAAGTACTCCGGTCCGGTATTCCAGCCTGACAAAGAGGGCTGTGACCGGTCGGCACGCCGAGTACCGGGATTCGATCCCATGGTGTAGCGCCGTTCGCGGTCAAGACAAGATTCAAAGCGGGTTCTYGGAAGTCTTGACCTGTGGTGAGGGCAGATAGGCGTTGCGTCAGCTCAGGTGAGCGATTCGCTAGCCAATTTTCTTTTCCAGCGGCAGGCCCAGATCGCGCCAGCCGGCCCGGGGGGAATCGGGCACCGGGCTTTCACCCATGCCGTACTGAAGACCTGCGACGGTGAAACCCAGCAGACCGAGCAGGGCGACGAGCTGACTGGCCGTATGGCCCACCCAGMATACGATGACGATTGTCTTGTCCCGAGGGAGAAGAGCGAGGTTGCTGTCGGACAGCACGTCCTTGAACCACATGTTCACGGCACCCGGTATATGGCCCGCCGCATACGCCTCGGGGGTGCGGTTGTCAAGGACGAAGTATGCGTCCGGATGGGACTCCAGGGCTTTGRCCAGCTCGGGGGAAGTCATGTAGTTGAAGCGCGGCGGCATGTCGTCGACGTAGCGTCGACAACTCTCGAGCAGCCGTTGGTCAAGCACTACCATCAGCCAATCCTTTCTTCCTGAACAACTGGACATCACCACTCTGGGCGATACGTAGCAATTTAGCAACAAGGACTCCGCTGTCTCCTATGCGACAGACTGGAGGGAGATATCAGCGGGCACTACCGGCGRGCCGGGATCACCCCTGACCCCACCGAACACGACAACAACCCCGTCCCACGGGGTGGGAAACGGGGTCGCGGACCTGCTCCTCAAGGAGCGATTCATTGAGGAGCGCGGGTACTGACGGGCTGGCCAGAAAGAAATCACTGGCCAGCGCCACTGACGCCGGATGTGCTGCGGGAGGAGGAAACGGCACGRCCCAGCGGAGGAGGCCGCGAGCGGGACGAGGGGAGCGGAGGCCTGGCAGGAGCAGCCGCATGGCCGCGGCCGAGTTCGATCCGATGAGAAGGCGGGCGGAACCCGCGCGACGATCTTCGGAAGTCCCGTCTAAGGCGACCGTGTCACCTTGAGGGCATTATCGAGGCTGGTTCCGCGAGGGGGTTTTCCGACACGCTGGCCGGGGGGATATCAACCCGCGTCGAGAGGGCGATCAGGGAAAGCAGGAAGGCGCCGGCAGCCATGCCCGCCGCGACGACGAAGGACACCTGAAAGGCATCGACCGTGCCGCTGAGCATCGCGGTCGGATCTCCGGGATGAGCTGCGAGATGATCGGAGATGACGCGGGCCGACACCGTCGAGAGAATCGAGACGCCGAGGGCCGCGCCGATCTCCTGGGAGGTGCTCAGGAGTCCTGCCTCAACCCCGGAGTCGTCGCTGTTGGAGCCGCTKAAGGCGGCCACGTTGAGCGCGGTGAGGGAGGTCGCGAGACCGGCGCCRCACAGCACGAGCGCCGGCAGCAGCACCGCCGTGTACCTGGTGTCGGCGTCGCCCCGGGACAGGAGGGCCACRCCGACAGTGAGGAGGACAAGGCCGACGAGCAGCGCGGGCTTGGGACCGCGCGCGGAACGACTCGCTGTCGCCTGGGCGACGTTGGYCGCGAGCGCGGCCGCGGTTGCCATCGGCACGAATGTCAGCCCGGCCTTCATCGGGCTGTAGCCGAGTACCTGCTGCACATACAGGGCCACCAGGAGGAAAGCCGACCCGAAGCTGGCCCACACGAGCAGGGTCGCGCCGTTGGCGACGCTGAGACCACGCCGGCGGAAGAGGGCCAACGGCATGAGCGGGTCGTCGCTGCGGCTCTCGATCACGATGAAGGCGATCAGAAGAACGGCGGCTGATCCGAACAGAGCAAGGATCGCCGGGCTGGTGAAACCGCGCTGCTCCGCCTGTGTGATGGCCACGACCAGCGAGAACATCGACCCCGTCGCGGTGAGCGCGCCGGCGATGTCGAAGCCGTGGTGAGAACGGGTGTCACGGGTTTCCGGCATGATCCTTCCGACCACGGCGAGCAGGAGTAGACAGAAGGGAATTTTGATCGCGAACGCCCACCGCCATCCCGRCCCGTCGGTGAGGACCCCGCCCGCCAAGACGCCCACCCCGGCCGCCGCGCTGGACACCGCACCGAACACCCCGAGCGCCTTGTTTCTGCTCGGCCCTTGCGGGTAGATCGCGTTGATCGTCCCCAGCGCGGCCGGGGCGAGCATGGCCGCACCGAGCCCCTCCAGGGCCCGCCCAGCGAGCAGCACGCCGGTCACGTTGGCGAGCGTGCACACCACGGTGCCGACCGCGAAGACCCCCGTGCCTAGCCGGAACAGTCGCCGTCGGCCGAGTAGATCGCCAGCCCTGCCACCCAGCAGGAGCAGGCTGCCCAGGGCTATCCCGTAGGCCGTGACCGTGTAGGGCTGGGTCTCGCGGCTCATCTGAAGATCGGCTGCCAGGCTGGGCAGCGCGACATTCACGCTGGACAGGCTGAACACGACCAGGAACTGGCCGAGGCACACGACCGGCAGCAGCAGTGGTGATGCCGCAGACTCCTTCGGCTGAGCGGACCTCGACATACGCGCCTCCACTCCCCCGAGACCGACTTCCATTTCGGAAGGGATCCTAGATGCTTCCGAAATGGAAGTCAACAGATACACTGGCCAGGTGCTTGACCAGCACGACGAGTCCGACTGCCCGGCCGCTCGCGCGCTCGGGCTGATCGGCGATCACTGGTCCCTGCTGATCATCCGAGAGGCGTTCGGCGGCGCTCGGCGCTACGACGACTTCCGAAYCCGTCTGAAGATCTCCGATCACACCCTCACTCGGCGCCTCGACCGGCTCGTCGATCGAGGCATCCTGCAACGCAGGCTTTATCAGCCACGTCCACCTCGTTCGGAATACGAACTGACGTCGGCGGGCCGGGATCTCGCGCCGATCCTGATGGAACTCGGCCGATGGRGCTCCCGATGGACTACGGGAGCCGGCCCGGATCGATCGCTGCCCGCGAGCCTGCTCCGTGCCATGGACGAGTAACCCGGCCAGGAGCAGGAGCTTCCTGGAGCGGCTCCAGGTGTCAACGGCGGCGCGTCAGTGCGGCCGAAGGTCCAGGGCCGGCCCGGACGCCCGCGCGTGTCCCGTCGGACAAGGAGGCCGGTGGGGACCAGGCCGAGGCTCGTCGCGGCCAGTCTGATCATCCCCGGTATCCGCTGCCCGATCTCGACCGCGCCTTCACCGTACTGATCGACAGGCCGGCGGGATCCGCCAAAGCCTTGATCGAGATCTGTCGCGAAGAAGCATGACTGAAAACATGACTGCTATACGGACACATCATACGCCTATTATTGGCGTTTGGTGGCAAGTGATGGCAAACAAAGGATAAGCGCTAAATTAGGCATCAAGCTGTGCTAGAACCATCGCGGAGCGACGCCAGCCGAGGGGCGGGGCGTGACCGTCGGCGCAGATGCACGGACGGCCACGCATCTGTCGTGACGCCGCGGCGCATCCCACCCGTGCACCTGGGCAGACAGGAGGATGGTCATGGCAGCGCCGCGCAGGAGATCTTCGTCGGGATCGGGCCGGACGTCCGCCCGCCGCCGGCAACCGACCCGGTCCCRCCGGGCCGCTTCACGGACGAGGAGCCGACGGGAACGCAAACATGTCCATCTCGCCTGCTATCTCGCCTTCGGTGCCGCCGGGCTGTGGCTCACCCTGCGGGGCACGTGGATCGCGCTGCCGGTGGCCCTGCTCGTGATCACCGTGATGTTGGGATTCCGTTGGCCGACGCTCTGCCGGGCCTACCGGACCGACGACGGCATCTGCGAGACCCCGGTCAACGGCTGGCTCACCGGATGCGCGAGTCACGCCCCCTTCAAACGGCGCGATCTGCGGGCGGTCGCCTGGCCGCYGAACCGCGTCTCGCCGTTTCACCCGATCGTGCTCGCCCTGCGGATTCCACCGCGCGAGCCCGAGGCGCAGCCGGACCTCGACGGCGCTCCCCGCCGAGTCACCATGCGTAATCTCGTGACCTCGCTGGTACTCGCCGTCGCCGTGTTGATGACCGGATTCGGCCTCCTGCTCGGTGCGGCATGACCGGCGGGAGCGGGCCAGCCGACGGCTCCACCGGCCGGAGAACGGTCGGAGAACGCGGCTCTACAGTTCGGATTCCCCGGCCAGCATCGCCCGGGAGCTGAGCCGGAAACCGATGGTCCCGTCCACGATCTTTCGGATCACGGTGGCTTTCGGATCCCTGCCGCCGACACCGTCGACACCCAGGGCGCCCGCCAGGGCCCGTAGCTGCGGGACCGGAATCCGGCCCAGGGCAGCCAGGTGCTCCCGGGCTTCCTCCCGGCTCGCGGCGGCGACCAGTGTCGCGTGCAGCTTCTCGACGTCCACGGACGCCGGGAGCCGGGAGCCGTCCGCCGCGGCACGACCGCCCGGGTCTGCTGCCGTGGCCGTGGCCGTGGCCGTGGGCGCTGCTGTGGGCGTGGGCGCTGCTGTGGGCGTGGGCGCTGCTGTGGGCGTGGGCGCTGCTGTGGGCGTGGGGACGACCGCGAGCCGCGCCCGACCCGCCACGAGATCGTCAAGCTGCCGGACGTCCAGGGTGTCGAGCAGATCGGACACCTGGCGCAGGAGAACAGCCCCGAGACGGGCCGCATCCCGACCCGGGTGGCTGGCGGGCCGACTGTCAGGAGCCATGGTTCGCCGTCCGGATGCGTTTGAGGAACTCCTCGACCAGGCTCTGCAGTTCCCAGGCGAGTTCCCGGCTGAGCTGCTCGGTGAGAATGGCGGGGAGCTGGGCGCGGGCCGCGCCGGCGAAGTGCTTGTTGCTCTCCCGAAGCATCGCATCGAAGACGGGCAGCCCGAGGCTTCTGGTCTGTGCTATGTAGGGCCGCAGCGCCGAGACGGGCTGACCACCGTAGTACTGGACCATCGTGAAGACGACGCCCAGAATCATCGGTTCCAGTTTCTTCACGGCCGGCCGGAGGTCGGCCTGCAGATCAGCGACCTGGTTGAAYTCCCAGGTGAACCGGCGCAGCCGGGACTGCAGGTGATCGATTCCGAGGGTGGACAGCTCGTCCGGGCRGGCCGGGATGAGCAGCTGGTCGCTGGCCGCCACGGCGGACCTCGTGATGACGCCGAAGTTCGGCGGGCAGTCGATGAGCGCCAGATCGTAGAGCCGCCCGGGCAGGGTGGCAAGCCCGGCCGCGAGACGCAGATAGACGTCGAAGTAGTGGCGTGTCGACCGGTGGATCTGTGCCCCACCCAACCGCGCGGCGAGATCCATCTCGACGTCGCCGAGGGCAAGGTGGGACGCGATCAGGTCGAGCCGGCCACCGTTATGCGCGATGCGGGAGTTCGCCACCGTGGGGGCGGTGACGAGTACCTCGAGTCCCGGCACCGGCCCGTCCATCCGCCAGGCTTCGAACCACTGTTTGATGGTCCGGCCCTCGGCGAGGTGCGCCCGCCAGTCCTCCGGCCGGTAGAAGGAGAAGGTGAGGCTCGCCTGCGGATCAAGATCGATCAGAAGAACCCGTTTTCCCCAGCGGGCGATCTCCGCGCCGATGTTCGCCGTCAGAGTGGTCTTTCCGACTCCGCCCTTGTAGTTCATGACGGAGACCACTTTCACGGTGTCACCGCTCTTGTGGATGACCGCGATATATTAAGGTAGCCGTCAGGTTGGCTTCGTGGACTTCGATGATGTGTCATCCGGCGGTCCCCCTGTCGCGCACTGGCGCCGTCGTCCGTACGCGTAACCCGCGCCGGCCTTCTTCCTGCCAGCACACCACGTGCCGTTGACGCCACTTCCAGGATCCCCCGGACGGGTGAGTGCCGTGCGTGGACATTTGGCCGCCGATGACCATCGATCGTCCAGCTGATCGCACGTTGGGAGGGTCGTGGGAGAGGTCGTAGGGCGGCCAGCCGCGCACCGGCTCCGGACTGCCGCCACGCTGGACCTAGCCGACTGGTGGGTACACCATGGTCAACTCAAGCGAAGTGGGACGGTACCAAGACGAAGGCCCGCAAGTCCGGCCGGACACCCCAAGCCGACCGTCTTCCGTCAGTGCCCCTGCTCACCTAGTGCCCCCGGCCACCGTCTGCGGCATCGGGCCGAGACGAGAGGGTGAGTTTCGGGTGATGCTGGGTTTGACGCGGCGAGCAGGCGGTAGGTAATGGCTGTGGTAATCGGCGCACCCGACGCGCGCGGGGCCGGGAGGACCCGGTCCGGCTGTTGGCTCGGCGAGCGAGGAAGCGGTCCGCGGCTACATCCGCGCCGCGACCCGCGCGACCATTATTGCAGACGAGCTGGCCAAGCTCGGAGACCTGCACCGCCGCGGACTGCTCAACGACCAGGAGTTCGAGCGCGAGAGGGCTAGGAGTCTCGCGTGAATCARCATGGTCAAGCGGTGGGGAGCATCCATGGACGGTCTCCAGATTCTCCCGCTGGCAATCACCATGATGATCGGACCGCAGATCATGTCGGCGATCATCTTCGTTACCACGCCACGAGCCGGGCGGGTATCCCTGGGGTTCCTGGCCGGTGTGGCGGCCGCGACAGCGGCCGGTGTGGCCGTCATGATGGGCCTCGCCGCCTTGCTGGACAGCGCCGTCGACCTGGGAAGTTCGAGGAGTAACGGTTCGGCCGGCCAGATCATCCAGTACGTACTGGTGGGCCTGTTGGCAGTCGCCGCCGTGAAGAACTGGGTGYGGCGCGAAACGGTGGAGCCGCCGAAATGGCTGACGACGCTGATGGCGGCAGATCTGATGAAGGCGTTCCAAGTCGGACTGTTCGTCATTCTGCTGATGCCCTCGGACATCGTGATTATGATGACGGTTGGAATACACCTGCAGCAGAACAACGMGTCCTATGCGGCAGCACTCCCGTTCATCGGGCTGACCGTTACGGTGGCGGCACTGCCGCTGCTTGCCCGACTACTGTTCCATAGACGGGCAGAAGTCGCCGCACCGCGCGTCCGAGACTGGATGAACACTCACAGCTGGCTCATCAACATAATCGTCTGCATCATTTTCATCGCCCTCATCATCGACTGAAGCGGCTGCCTGAGTCCCCGCCCCGGAGGGCGAGCGCCGCACACAGGGCATTCGGCGGATCCGGCGATGAACCCGGTGCTGTGGGGAGGACGCCATGCCCCGGAGCTGGCGTACGAGTAATAACAATCCTGCGTCGCGGCCGTCCGGCGGCGCTGGCGCTCACCGCAGCGGCGCGCCGTGGCGGCCGATCAGGACGCTCTGTGCGCGCGTCGGGACAGCCCGGGGGCGTGCGGGGCAGTCCCCGGTAGGAGACCTGGCGTCCAGACTACGTGAGGCGGATCTGATTAACAGGGCGATGAATCTCGCCGCGATGATCCTGATGATTTTCTTTCCTTTTGTCATCACGCTGGCGGCGCTGTCGCCACTGCGGCAGGGCGGTGCGGCGGACATAATCATCGCGCGCATGGGGTTGAGCCATGATGCGGCGATGGCCGTGGAACGACTCTTTACCCCGCGGAGCGGAACCGTCCTCACCGGCTGGACAGTACTGGGAGTGCTCTGGCTGATAATTGGCGGACTGAGTCTGGCCGCGTCCGTCCAGTCCATTTATGTGCGGGTCTTCAGACTGAAGCCATTCGGGCTACGCGGCCTACTGGYCCAGGTCRGCTGGCTCTGCGGATTGATCTTCTTTCTCGTCGCTACCACGAGTCTCGGGGCGCTGCTMACCGGCACCGTGGCTGGTCAGGTCTGCTACGGCCTGGTAGCCACCGTGATCCTGGCGCTCTTCTTGTGGGTCGGGGTCCGGGTACTCACCATCGGCCGGATGAGCTGGCGGGACTCGTGGCCGACAGCCCTGTTCACGACGATCGGCCTGACTGGTCTGGGTGTCGTCARCCGGCTGGCATTCTCGGCTTCCATCGTGGCGAACGAGCGCAGCTATGGCGGGATCGGGGTCGTGTTCACCATCCTGTCGTGGCTGATCGGTTTCGGTGTCGTCCTCATCGGAGGGGTAATCGTCGGCACGTGGTATCTCGACACCGAGCTGTCGGTCGCCGGCATCCTCAGAAAGTTTCACATCGGGAGGAGGACGGGCCGAGACCAAGCCCGGAAATCATGAGCTGAGCCGGTGCGCGSATCGGCGCCGAGGGCCACAAGGGCCAATGACGTGTGACCTGGTGTTGATCGTGTCCGGCGGACAGCAGGAGGTGACGCTGTGTAAGCGGCTGATCTGGTTGACTGGCGTCCTGCCCGTCTTACCCTAGGTTCAGGGGCGTCAACGTCGCCTCCACAGGGTCCAAGCCGGGCACCCGCATCGGCCGCAATCCGAGCCGGGCCGGTAGTGCTCGTGGTCATGACGCGCATGGCCGCAGCGGCAGCGCAGGATGAGTAGACCGCGGATCGACCTCACAGGGTCACCTCCGTCCGGATGGGAGTAATAAGTGAGCTAGATAAGTGAGTTAACTGCCTAAATGTCGTATGTGAGCTGGTCTGCTGGGTGTGTCTAGACGTTCGGGCGGAGATCGTCCAGGTCGTCCTTCCCTGCCGGCCCGGGACGCCCGCCTGGCCCTCGTCCACGACTCGGCGCCTTCTGCGCGTGACCACCCCGCGACTCGGCCCGGCTACGATCGGGTGGCACGAGGAACGTCCGTGACGGGGCGGTTTATCGTCTCCAGGTCCTGAGCGCCATAGCAAGCGACCCATCGGGAGACGATAGGGATCATGAGAATCTCGAGCGGGACCGGGGCATCGGGCACCTCGGCCGGGCGCCCCGCCGACGGGCGGCGGGGGGGAAACGCGCCGCCCGAGGCGAACGAGCGCGCCGTCATCCGGCGCCGGTGGTGGCCACGCCCGGCGGTGCGGCCGGAACCCGGGCGGCCCGGCGCCCGCCGGGGCCTGTCCGCCCGGTCTGGTCCGGTCGGTCGGGGGTCCGCGGCCTCTCCCGTCCCTCCTGTCCCTTCCGCACAGCCTGCCCCCCAGGCACCGCGTGCCCCGTCTGCCTCACCGGCGTCGTCTGCCTCACCGGCGTCGTCTGCCTCACAGCCGTCATCTGCCCCGCCGTCGACGACATCACCCGGCGTCCGTCCCGGCAGGAAGAGCGGCCGGATGCCCGTGCTGCCCCCCTGGAAACAGCCGTGGGCGCCTCGGATCGCCGCGCTGCTGGCTCTGGTTGTCGGCCTGGTGGACGTCATCTCCGCGGTCACCCCGGAGTGGCGCTCCCGCCTGGAGGACCTGCGGGTGCTCCTGCCCCCCGCGGCCTCCCAGCAGGCCGCCGCGTTCACCGTCGTCGTCGGCATGCTGCTCGTGCTGCTGACGCCGGGGCTGCGCCGCCGCAAGCGGCGGGCTTGGCGGGCCGTGGTGGTCCTGCTCGGCGTGAGCATCGTGCTCCACGTTGCCAAGGGTCTGGACTACGAGGAGGCGGCCGGATCGGCCGCGCTGCTCATCGCCCTGCTGCTGGTCCACGGGGAGTTCCGGGCCAAGGGCGACCCGTCGACGCGTTGGCGGGCGCTCGGCGTCGGCCTGCTGCTCACTGTCGTCTCGATCGGGATCGGGTTCCTGCTGCTTTATGTGCGCCAGGACCGGATCGTCGGCCCGCATTCGCTGTCCGCCCAGTTCGAACAGATCGTCGAGGGACTCGTCGGGATCCCCGGTCCGCTACGGTTCACCTCCGACCGGTTCTCCGGCCTCGCCGCCCGCGTGCTGCTGACGATGGGCCTGTTGACCATAGTGACCACCGGCTACCTCGCGCTGCGACCGCCCGAGCCCCGGCCCCGGCTGACCGACTCCGACGAGGAACGGATACGTGCCCTGCTGGCCCGGCACGGCAAGGCCGACTCGCTGGGATACTTCGCGCTGCGGTCGGACAAGTCGGTGATCTGGTCACCGACCGGCAAGGCCTGCGTGGCCTACCGGGTGGTCTCCGGCGTGATGCTGGCCAGCGGAGACCCGCTCGGTGACCGGGAGGCCTGGCCGGGGGCCATCAGGGAGTTCCTGCGTGAGGCGGCCGATCATGCGTGGACGCCGGCGGTCCTCGGCTGCTCGGAGGCGGGTGGCTTCGCCTGGACSCGCGCCGGGCTGTGCGCGCTGGAATTCGGTGACGAGGCCATCGTCGACACGGCGTCGTTCACGCTGGAGGGCCGGGCGATGCGTAACGTTCGCCAGGCGGTCGCCCGGGTGGAACGCGCCGGCTACACCGCGGTCGCGCGGCGGGTCGGCGATCTCGCGCCGGCCGACATCGCCCGGCTGAAGGCACAGGCCGCTGCCTGGCGGGGTACCCAGACGGAACGGGGCTTCTCGATGGCGCTCGGCCGCCTCGGCGGCGGCGCGGACGGCGACTGCGTAGCCGTGATGGCGTTCTCCCATGACGCGGGTCCCCATGACGCGGGTCCCCACGACGCGGACGACCCGGTGAACGGTGCTCCGGGCCACCCGGCGAACGACACGACAAGCGGCATCGAGGACGGCACGTCGCATGCCGACGCGGCCGGCACCGAGCCCCGGCTGCGCGCCCTGCTGCATTTCGTGCCGTGGGGCCCCAACGGCCTGTCGCTGGACGCGATGACGCGGGACCGGACCGCCGACAACGGGCTGAACGAGTTCCTCATCGTCAGCGCCCTGCGCCAGGCCCGCGAGCTGGGCGTCGAACGGCTGTCGCTGAACTTTGCGTTCTTCCGGTCCGCGCTCGAACGCGGCGAGCGCCTGGGCGCCGGGCCGGTCATCCGCTGCTGGCGTTCCCTGTTAATATTCTTGTCCCGCTGGTTCCAAATCGATAGCTTGTACCGGTTCAACGCCAAATTTCAACCCACCTGGCAGCCCCGTTATATCTGCTACCCCGCCAGTTCCGAGCTACCACGGATCGCCTTGGCGATGCTCGAAGCCGAGGCCTTCCTGGTCTGGCCCTGCTGGCGCGACCATCTGTCCGGGCTATCCCGGTTGTCCCGACTATCCCGGTTGTCCCGACTGCCCCGGCCTGGGACGGCCGGCCTCCATCACCGTGCCCGAAGAAAGGACACCTCGACCGGCCCCGGGCCGGACTGACCATCACCTTCAGTCTACGTCGTCCATATTGTCTACGTCGTCCATATTGTCTACGTCGTCCATATTGTCTACACCGTGGACACACTCGCAGGGGAGCGTGGATTTGGGGTCCCTGGTCGTCATCGGGAAGTGGTTCCTGCTGTCCCTGGCGGGAATGTCGCTCGCCTGCTGGGCAGGCTGCGGGTGGCTGGCCCACCGGCGCCGGGCGGGDCATCGGAACCGGGTGGGACGCCCCGCCGCGTTCGGGATGGGCGTCCTCGCCATGCTGCTCACGTTGGTGACGGCGGCGGATCTGGTCAATGCCTACTACGGCTACCTGCCGCGGGTCGACGACGTCATCGGGGTGAAGTCCTGGCCGACGGGGTCGGCGCGGGAGGCTGTGGCGCCAGCGCCGCCGCACCCGGACGGATCGGTTATCGACCTGTTGGTCCCCGGCACGCACAGCGGGTTCGGTGTGAAGGAGGCAAAGCAGGCACTGGTGTACCTCCCGCCCCAGTACTTCACCGAACCGCACGTCCGGTTCCCCGTCGTCTACCTTCTGCATGGCTCGCCGGGGGTGCCGGTCGACTGGTACCGGGCGGGCCGGGCCGCGCAGGTCGGCGCGCTGCTTGCCGGGGTCGGCCGGCCCGCGATCCTCGTCGCCCCGCGACTGAGTCACGGTTGGCTCGACGACAGCGAATGCGTCGACCGGCCCGGCGAGAACATCGAGACCTATCTGATCGACGACGTGATCTCGACGGTCGACCGGCGGTTGCGCGCCATCGCGGACCGAGCCGACCGGATCTTCGTCGGAATGTCCGCCGGCGGGTTCTGCGCGCTGAACCTCGGGCTACGCCACCGTGACCTCGTCGAGACGATCATTGATATGTCCGGGATGTCGAAACCGACCCACGACGGCGGGATGGTCGGCCTGTTCGGGAACCGGCCCGATCTCGCTCTGGTCGTGGCGGCGAACACCCCGGCCCGGTACGCGGCGACGCTCCCACCATTCCCGCCGATGCGGGTGTGGCTGGACTGCGGACATGGCGATCATGAGGCGTTGGGCGACACGGAGGCGATGGCCCGCGCCCTGGGGGAGCGTCCGGGCTTCGACGTCGTGCTGCGGCTGCGCCCCGGCGGCCACGACTTCGGCGTGTGGCGTCCGGCGCTTCGAGACAGCCTGCTGTGGGCGGTACCGCCCGGCGTGACCATCCGCCCGGCGTGACTGTCGGCCCCGTCCGCCCGGCGTGACCATCCGCCCGGCGCGACCATCCGCCCGGCGCGACCATCCGCCCGGCGCGACCGTGGCACATCTGGTCGGCTGCCGCGGTGCCGGGAATGACAGCGCCGGGCGAAGACATTCTTCAGATGGGCCCTGCTTCTCGTCAGGCGGGAGTGTTCCGTGGCGTGCTCGATTCCAGGCCGGGGCGATCAGCGGGGATGGGCCGCGCCGGCGGAGAACATCCGAGGTGGACCGGGGGCCGGAGTCCCATGACCGTCCGCACACCGGCCCCCGCCGGAGGCGACGACGGTACCGCCAGAGGTGACGACGGCCCCGCCGGCGCGGAGCACGTTCACGGGGCCGAGGGCGCCGCCAGCCCGTGGTCGGGACGCCCGTGGTCGGTCGTGTGGCGGCTGCCGGTGACCGACTCCTTGCTCGGCGCCCTCGTCGCGGCGCGGGTGTTCCAGTACGTCGACCCGGCCACGGCGACCCGCTGGCAGTGGGCCATGAGCACAACCTTCGACCAGATGCGCCACCATCCCCTCGGGGTGCTTGTGGGCAGTATTCCGTGGCTGCCCGAGGGGCCGTTGGCGCCGTGGCTCATGTTCGCGGGCCTGGCCGTGGGCGGCTTGGAGGCGACGGCGGGAGGCGCCACCGCGCTGGCCGTCGTGCTGGGTGGGCACGCCGGGGCGACGTTGATCTCCCAGGGTGTGCTGGACCTGCGGGTCGTCACCGGCGGGTTGYCGCGGACCGCTCTGCACGTCCTGGATGTCGGGCCGAGCTATGTCGTGGCGACCGCCCTGACCGCGCTCGTGGTGCTGCCCTCCCGCCGGTCGCTGCGCGCTCTGGCGTCACTGACCTTCGTCGTCGTACTCCCCGTGATGATGAAGGGGGTGAGCCGTGGGGAGCTCGACGCGGTCGGCCATACGGCGGCCCTCGCCCTCGGTGCGCTCGCGGGGCTCGCGCCACCGGTGCGCCGCCGCGCCGCGGCGCGGCGGGACACCGCTCGGCGCGGCTGGTGGGACGTCGGGGGGAAAAGGAGGGCGAAGTCCGGCCACAAAGCGCGGTTTGGTGTGCGAAGATATCGTTGGATACGTGGACGGCGCGAGTCGGGTCTTGATCTGCATTTTTAGTGTGCGCCGCTGATCCGAAACGCCGACGCCAGCGGGCATGATGGTGTTAGCGTCCTGGCTGTCCGCTGCCACCACGGTCTGCTCGTCCAGTGCCCCATCGCAGAGCTTTCCTGGCTCATCGAACCGCCAAAAAGGGTCTCATCATGTCATCAAAGAGAAGATCTTCCTTCTGACTCTGGTGCAGGCAGCAACATTCTCAATCGCGGCTGGTTGCAACCGTGACCAGTTGTTCCTTTGACGGAAGAGGAGCCAAGCGTGGCAAGTGTGATCGACGGCATCTACCGGATCAGCATCGCCGGGCAGCAGACCCTCACCGACGTGGGCGGGGGCAACCTCGTCCTTCTGCCTGACGGCAACGGCGGCGGGCAGGTGTGGCAGGTGCGGCGCGCCAACGACGACACCTACACGATCCGCAAGCCGTCCGGCGGGGCTTTTGTGAGCTTCGATGGTGACCCGGACACATTCGAGCGGGTAYGTGTGCTCCCGGAGCCGCGTGAATGGAAGATCGCTGATGGTCCCCAGTCGGGTACCTTCACCATCGGTGTCCCGGACAATGAACTGACCCTGGGACTTCACCCGGCGCTCATCTACCCGCCGCTGGTTGCCCTGTCACCTATCTTCAGGGAGGACAGGGGCTGGATTTTCGAGGGCGTCGAGTAGTCGAGTAACCCGTCCACCCGGGGCCCGGCCCGGCCGGTGAACGAGGCCCTGCGCCGATGGCACGGGGAGCCGGGCGCCGTGCCGCGGATGGCAGCAGTTCGACCATCCGCGGCACGGTGCATCGGTGCATCGGTGCATCGCGGCCGAGAGCGAATCGGGCGAACCGGATAGAAAGGATTGATCGGACAAGACCGCTGGTCGGTCACCTCAGTCGCATCCTCTCGGTGGCGGCGCCGAATGCGGGCCCGATCCGCGATACTTCTGTGGGATGACCAATTCTGTCCGGCCTGCCCGGCGGGGAATGCAGGCTATCCTCGGCGACCGTCTCTGGCAGGCGTTGTTGTCATGCGGTTCCCGGTGCCATTTCCGGTCGCGGCAGGTGCTGCTGCGTCAGGGCGATCCAGATGATTTCCTGCTTCTGCTGACCACCGGCCGGGTAAAGGTGGTGCGCGTGGACGCGGAGGGCTCGGCCCTCCTGCTGGCGCTGCGCTCGCCCKGGGACATGATTGGTGAGATGGCGCGAATCGGAACCGGACGCACCGCCACGGTGCAGGCGATCGATCGATGCGAGGCGCATCGGGTCTCCGCCGCCACGCTCGACTCCTTCCTGCGGCGGCACGGTGTTCAGGGAGCGCTGGCTGACTACGTGGTGAGCAAGCTGTCCGAAACGGTTCCCTATCAGCATCAGCTCGTGCATTTCTCGCCGCGGCAGCGGGTCGCCCGCCTGCTGTTGGAACTGGTCGCCCTCGCCGGACCGGAGCTGCCCGATCCGATGYGGGTGCCGTTCTCGCTCGATGCCGTCGCGGAGTCCCTGGGGCTCGCCCGGAGCACGGTGGCCGCACATGTGGCGGCATTGCGAGAGGAACAGGTGCTGAGGCCGGGGCCACGGCTCGCGGTGGCGGATATCTCACGGTTGCGGGCCGAGGTGGGCATCACGACCGGCTGAGCATGCCGGTCTGGCCCGGCGGGCTCCAGGTCGTCCGCTGGTTCTCCGTTGACGGGAGCCGGTGGGCCGACGAGATGTGGTCCGTGCCACCGTTGAACCGTCCGTCGATGGACGTTTTTGTCACTCTTCCGCCGCGACGCTGAAGAACACGGGCACGACATCCGTGCTCTCCCGCGAACGCGAAGGATTCAGCGATGGCCTCTACACCGGTCCATGGCGGCACCGACAGCATGGCAATGCCCCCTTACCGGGCCCTGCTCGTCGTCGACATCAAGGATTTCAGCGGCTACCCCGGACGCTGGCACGAGGACATGACGCGGGCGGTGCCGGACATCCTCACCGGAGCGTTCGCGCGTTCTGGCTGGTCCGAATCACCATCGATGGAACGTTTCTCCGACACCACCGGCGACGGGTACGTGCTCGGCTTCGAGCCCTCGATGCTGCCGTTGCTCGTCCACCCGTTCCTGGACAACCTCCAGCAGGAGCTGGAGTACCGGAACAAGGTCGCGCCCGTCGCACCTGCCGCGGCCGACCGGACGCTGCGGATGCGGGTGAGCCTGCACGTGGGATCGACGACCGATTCGGGGACGAACCGGCTGGGTGACGGCAGCGGTGCGGCCCGTATTGCCCTGCACCGCCAGCTTGACGCCGCCGCGGTACGACACCTGCTGGAAGAGTCGAATCCCCGGACGACCCTGGTGGCCGYGATCCTGTCGTCACGGGCCTACGAGGACGCCGTGCTCAGCGGTTACAGCGGGCTGGACGACTCCTTGTTCGTGAAGGCCCCCGTCGAGGTGAAGACATACCGCGACGAGGCGTACCTGTATGTGCCGAGACCGTCGGGCGGCCTGCTGCACCGCGGCTTCCGCGTTCCCGAGGTTCCAGCCGCACCGTCGCGGGCGGCGGCCGAGGCTTCCACGCCATCGGACCGTAGCCGAGCCGACCTTGGGCAGAGCGGCGCTACCAGAAATATCAGCGGCATCAGAAATATCGGTGGTATCAGCAACGTCGGCGGATCGGTCTTCGGGGATAATCGGCCGCAGACGCACGTGGGCATCGGTGACATCAACACCGCGTCTGGTCCGATCCGCACAACCCGTAGAGATACCCACGCCCCACGCGGCGACCAGCAGATCGGGCCGCGTACCGAGCACCATGGCCCGGAACACTATGGCCAGGGCCACCAGTTCGCCGCGCCGCTCGACCGCCCTAATTTTGGTGATTCTAACTTCACGCAGGGATCCCCGACCACGGCCCCGGACCCCGGAGCCGTGGACGAAAAGGGGACTTCGGGCGTGGAGGGCGCACACGATGACTGACATCCGGAGTCTTATGCCTGGCGCCAGTCCAGCGGATGAAACCTTGCCGCACGAACCGCCGGGTAATGTGCCCCCGGACGAGAAAGCAGCCGGCGCCGGCGCAGCGGCCGCCGCCGAACCACCGGGGGCCGGGAACACCGGTGTAAGTATTCGRCGATGGCGTGGAGGGGCTGGTTCCGCCGTGTGGCGGTGTCGTGGCTGTGGCGGGAGTCGGGCGGAGTGTCCGCGGGATGCTGGTGGGGGGTTGTGGGCTCTTCGTGATACGTCGGGTGTAGTTCCTGATACCGAGGACGCTGGTGATGTGTCCTGGGTGGTGTGTCTGTTCTGTCTGTCACCGATGATGTCACCGAGGTGGCGTACTGGCGTGGGCGTGCCGAGCGGGCCGAGGAGTGTGCGGAGAAAGCCGAGGCCCGTGTCGGGCAGCTGCAGCTGCKGGTCGAGGAGTTGAGCGAGCAGGTCGCGGTGCTGTCCCGGATGCTGTTCGGTCGTTCCTCGGAGAAGACCGGCCCGTCGTCGGCTGTGGATGAGAAACCAGAAGATCGGCAGGATTCGGGCGGTGGGGATGCCGGCCGGCCGGCGCGTCAACGCGGGCAGCGGCCGGGGAGCCGGGGGCATGGCCGGCGGGACTACTCGCATCTGCAGACCCGCGAGGAGATCCATGATGTGCCCGAGGTCGACCGTGCCTGCCCCGGGTGTGGGGTGGCGTTCACGCCGTTGGGGAC